>NZ_JBSIPA010000500.1:0-4707 GCF_053574605.1 Caballeronia sp. M23-90
TGCAGCAGCCCGTACACGGCAGAAAAATCCGCTTTCCGATACGCTGCAACACGCGGCATCACCTAACCCGCAGTCCAGGAGCAGAAGCCATGACGAAGACAGTGAAGATTCCAGGGCCCGATCATCCTTGTTCCTGAGCGTGGTGACGTTCGTGGTGGGCGGCATGCTCGTGATTTCGGGCGCGACGCCCGCGTTCGGCAAGCGCATCGCGGTGCTGCAGGCCGTGTTGCCGTTATGGGTGCTGGAAAGCTCGCAACTGCTCGGAAGCGTGCTGGGCGTGGTGCTGTTGTTTGTCGCGCGCGGGCTGCTGCGCCGGCTCGACGCCGCATGGTGGCTCGCAATCACGCTCGCGGTGGCCAACCTGGCGCTGTCGCTGGCGAAGGGGCTGGCGTTTGTCGAGACCGGCGTGCTCGCGCTGCTGATCGTGCTGCTGCTGGCCACGCGCGACCGCTTCAACCGGCGTTCGTCGCTGCTCTCGGAGCGCTTCACGGCGAGCTGGCTGGTGTCGGTGGGGATCGTGATCGTGCTGGCGGTCTGGATCATGTTGTTCGCCTTCCGCGATATCAACTACAGCCGCGATCTCTGGTGGCAATTCGCCTTCGATGAACGCGCCCCCCGCGCCTTGCGCGCCACGCTGGCGGCGGGCCTGTTTGCAGCGCTCTTCGCCGTCTGGCAATTGTTGCGTCCGGCCGCCGGCCGTTTCGAAAAACCCGCGGCGCAGGATCTCCTCGATGCCGCCCGCATTTTCCGCGCACAGGAACGCAGCGACGCAGGCCTCGCGATGATGGGCGACAAGAGTTTCCTCTTCTCTTCATCGCGCGAAGCCTTCCTGATGTACGCAAAGCACGGCCGCACCTGGGCGGCGCTTCATGATCCGGTCGGCCCGCGCCGCGAATGGGCGGAACTGATCCGCCGGTTCGTTGAAATGGCGCACGCGCACGGCGGCCGCGCCGCGTTTTACCAGGTTCGCGCGGACGCCCTGCCGCTTTATCTCGATGCCGGTCTCACCCTGATGAAGCTCGGCGAGGAAGCGCACGTCGTGCTGGAAGATTTCGACTTGAAGGGCTCGCATCGCGCGCATTTGCGTTATGCGTTAAAGCGTGGCGAGCGCGATGGTTTCGATGTCGAAGTCATCGATTCCGCACAGGTGCCGTACGCCATGCCCATGCTGCGCGAAGTGTCCGATGCCTGGCTGAACGGCCGCGAAGCACGTGAGAAAAGCTTTTCGGTCGCGGCGTTCAACGACGATTACCTCGCGGCGCAATCCGTGTTGCTCGTTCGCCAGCAAGGCAAGCCGGTGGCGTTCGTCACGTTCATGACCACCGACATGAATACGGAAGCCACGGTCGGCGTGATGCGCCACGTGCCCGATGCATCGCCGTATGCAATGGAATATCTCTTCACCAAGCTTGCGCTGCATTTGAAGCAGGCCGGTTACCAGACGCTGAGTCTCGGCATCGCGCCGCTGTCCGGCATGCAGCCGACGCCGCTTGCCTCGCCATGGCACCGGCTCGCCGGTCTCGTCTGGCGTTTTGGCGGACGTTTCTACAATTTCCGGGGCTTGCGCGGTTTCAAGAGCAAGTTCCAGCCGCGCTGGGAGCCGCGTTATCTCGCGGCATCCGGCTCGGTGGGCGTGTTTTTCACGCTTGCAGATCTCTCGTTGCTGGCGGGAGGCTGGCGTTCATGAATTTTTTCAGCAAGATTGCGTTCGTTTCATTGTTTGCTGTTTCAGCGGCCCATGCCGCCACGATTCCCGGCGGCCGTTACGGCGATGTGCAGTTCGCGAAACCTGCTGGTCCGATGCGCGGTTTTATCGTGCTCTTCTCCGATAAAACCTGGACCCCCGCCGACACCCAGACCGCCGATGCGCTCGCCAAAAATGGCGCGATGGTCGTAGGCGTCGACACCACGCGTTACGCCGCGAAGCTGCCGTCGGAGAAAGAAAGCTGCCACAACCTCGTCGGCGATGCCGAAGCGCTCAGCCATCAGCTCGAACGCGAAGTGCAGTCGGACCGTTACTTCGCGCCGATCCTGATGGGTTCCGGCCAGGGCGGCGTACTCGCCACGAAGATCCTGTCGCAGGCGCCGGACAACACGGTCGCGGGCGCGCTCGCGCTGAATCCCGACGCGCAGCTCGACTCGCGTTTCAATCTGTGCCCGCCCGATCCGACCATCACGCACGCGAAAGGCCTGCCCGGTTTCTTCGATAAAACCACGCAACCCGCCGCCACATCGAAAGCCGATGCGTTGCTGGCGCTCGCCGTGCCGCACCTGAAGATCGAGCCGATGCACGACGAAGACGTGTCCGATCTGCCGCTGGTCGAGCTGCCCGCGGCCCATCCGACGAACCTGCTTGCCATCGTGATTTCCGGCGACGGCGGCTGGCGCGATCTCGATAAAACCGTCGCGGAATCATTGCAGAAGGATGGGGTATCGGTGATTGGCATCGACAGCTTGCGGTATTTCTGGAGCGCGAAAACGCCCGAGCAGACCGCGCACGATCTGGCACGCGTGATCCAGGCGTACAGCGCCCGCTGGCATTCGGAGCACGTCGCGCTGATTGGCTACTCGTTCGGCGCGGACGTGATGCCGTTCGCCTACAACCGTCTGCCCGATGCGGTGCGCGCGAAGGTATCGATGGTTTCGCTCATGGGCTTTGCACCCGATGCCGATTTCCAGATCCGGGTGACCGGCTGGCTTGGCATGCCCGCAAGCAAGGACGCGTTCAAGGTGCGCCCGGAACTGGCGAAACTGCCGCCGGGAATCGTGCAGTGCATCTACGGCGAGGCCGAGGAAGACACGTTATGCCCGGCGCTGACCAGGACGGGCATCGAAGTGATCAAGACGAGTGGCGATCACCATTTCGGCGGCGACTATGCCGTGCTCGCGCGACGTATTCTGACGAGCTGGCAGAAACAGATCGCCGCGCGAACCTGAAGTCCGGTCAGGCGGATTGCATCGCGCCCAGGTAATCGAGTTTCCCGACCGGCACGCCAAGCTGGCGCAGGATGTCGTACGCGGTAACCACGTGGAAATAAAAGTTTGGCAGCGCGAATAAAAACAAGTAGTCGCTGCCGCTGAACGTTATTTCACCAGCGCGTTGCTTCAGCGTGACCTCGCGCGTTTCGCTGCCTTCGAGCGTCGATTGATCGACGGTTTTCAGATACGCCAACGTTTTCGTCAAGCGTTCACGCAACTCGGCGAAAGTCGTTTCGGTATCGTCGAAACTCGGCGCTTCGACGCCTGAAAGACGAACTGCCGAAAGCTTCGATGTATCGCTTGCGCGCTGGATCTGTCCGGTGAACGGCAGCATGTCTTCGATCAACCGGGTCGACGTGATGTCGGTGTCTCCCAGTCCTTTCTCTTTCGCGTGGGTTTCGGCTTTGGCGATCAGTGAAACGAGTACGTCGAGACCGCGGATGAATACAGGAATGCTTGCGCGATACATGGATACGGACATGGCGGTGTTCCTTTTTTGCTGAGTCCTGACTGGACGGGGCCTCAGCATACCGGGACGCGACGTGTAGCGCTTTTTCGACTGATCGCGCCTCATTGGAACTGATTGTGCCCGATTTTGCTGGAAGCGGTCCCATTGATATCAGCGTTCGATTCGCGTTCGGTTCGCATTCGTTCCACGGGCAATTCCGCGCCCGAAGCGCCGCCAATCCCGGCTATCATTCGTTTTTAAACGGCCGGGACGCCCGTCATGATCTCAGACGACCTTACACAAGAAACACAGCGCATCGACCGTGACGCTTTGCGTGAATTCATCGACCGCAAGTGGGATGACGAGATCCTGCCCGCGCTGACCGATTACATCGCGGTGCCTGCAAAGAGCCCCATGTTCGATCTCGACTGGATGAAGAACGGTTTCATCGAGCGTGTGATTACGGATGCCGCGCAATGGGCCGAACGCCAGCCAGTGCGTGGCCTGAAAGTCGAAATAATCCGCTTGCCCGATCGCACACCCGTGATCTTTTTCGAGGCGCCGGCCACGCGTTCGAACAGCCGCGACACCATCGTGCTCTACGGCCATCTCGACAAGCAACCCGAGTTCGACGGCTGGCGCCGCGACCTGGGCCCATGGTCGCCCAAGTTCGAAGACGGCAAGCTGTACGGCCGCGGCGGCGCGGACGACGGTTACGCAACGTACTCATCCATCAGCGCCATCGCCGCGCTCGATGCACAAGGCATCGAACGGCCGCGTTGCGTCGGCATCATCGAAACGTGTGAAGAATCGGGTAGCTACGATCTGCTGCCATATGTTGACGCGCTGCGCGATCGGCTCGGAGAAGTCAGCCTCGTCGTCTGCCTTGATTCGGGCGCGGGCAATTATGATCAGTTATGGCTCACCACGTCGCTGCGCGGCCTGGTTGCGGGTGACCTGGAAGTACAAGTGCTTGACGAAGGCATCCACTCCGGCACGAACGGCGGCATTGCGCCGTCGACTTTCCGGATCATGCGCCGGTTGCTGGAACGGCTCGAGGATTCGAGCACGGGCAATCTGCTGCCGAAGGGGTTTCATTGCGATATTCCGTCGCGGCGTTTGACGGAAGCCGAAGCGACGGCAAAAATTCTCGGCGACGATGTCTGGAAGAAGTTGCCCTGGACCTGCGGCCAGAACGGCGGCACGGTATTGCCCGTCACCACCGATCCGCGTCAGGCGCTGCTCGACTCCACCTGGCGGCCGTCGCTGGCGGTGACCGA
>NZ_JBSIPA010000501.1:0-4698 GCF_053574605.1 Caballeronia sp. M23-90
TTGCTGCTTGGACGCGCGCCGTTGTATGGCGTCGCGGCGAACGGCCTCGCAGGTGCAGCCGGCGTTCTCGCGCTGATGATGGACGAGATGTTGATCGCGATGCGTTTGCTCGGGTGCCAGACACTTGCCGACCTGGGTCCGGCGTTTATCGGCAATGCGAATGATGTGGTCAATCATGGGTTGCATTGCAGAACATGAACCGGCTGAAGCGCCCTCTATAATCCCGCCTTTCGAAGCGATCCCGTTTGCATTCCAGAACGTGTTCGCATCGCTTCGACCGTTACGATTATTTGAGGAATCATGTCTACGCTCCCGCCCTGCCCGCTCTGCTCGATGGAAAACACTTACGCCGACGCGGACCGCATCATTTGCGCTGACTGCGGCCACGAATGGTCCGCAACCGATACCGCGTCCACCACTGACGACGAACCCCCTGTCGTCAAGGACTCCAACGGCAATGTGCTCGCCAATGGCGATTCCGTTGTGCTGATCAAGGACCTCAAGGTCAAGGGCTCATCGATCACGCTGAAAGTCGGCACGAAAGTGAAGAGCATCCGGCTGGTTGGCGGCGACCATGAAGTCGATTGCAAGATGGACGCCGGCAGTTTCATGCTCAAGGCCTGCTACCTGAAGAAGGTTTAAGCCTTCACGGGGTTGCCGTTTGCATCGGTATCGAACGTCTGCGACTGAAACGCGAAGAAAAATGCACGCCACGTATTGTTTGGATACGCGATCATCAGCGCGCCGTCCTGATACGCGCCGTTGTCGCTCGCGTACTGGCCGCCGTTGCCCTGGTTCATGTGGATATCGTGAACACCGTTGCCGGGAACGAAGTTGAAGTACTGATCCGGTTTGTTTTGCTCCGGGCCCCAGCGCGATCCGAACGCATAAACAATCGATCCTTCCATGGCCATTGCGGTCACGACCGCGTCTTCCAGTTTGTCCTTCAGGTCGTTGTTCACACCGGGCGCGTCGGCCGGAACGGGTTTCATCGATTTTGTATCGACAAGGCCGCCGCGCACGTAGTCGATCGCAAGGCCGCCAGGCGTCGATGACAACTTCGTGAAGCCCGGGGTGAGCGCAGCCAGCTCGCTGATAAAAGCCGCGGGTAGCGTATCGAGTTCTTCGAACAGCACGATGGAAGGCGCGTGCGGCGCCGACGATTTCACATTCGATGCAATTCGAAAAACCGTCGTGCCGCCGTGGACGAGGATCTGGTAATGGTCATCGTCGGCGTTGCGAAGGTGGCCCGTTACCGTGCCTTTGAGCACGCCATAGTTCACTGACATGTGTTCCTCCCTGGTTTAAGTTTTACATGCAGCAAAGTGTGCGCCGCTTTGCCGGCTTGAGCCGCCGCCGAAACAAAATTTGATTCAAATGTGCGCCTGACATCAAAACGTCAAGGAAACGTGCTTGCGGCGGCTTGGCATTTCCGCATCTTTATTGTTATGTGCGCCTGAAAACATTTCACCCGTTAAAGCGAATGTAATGTCACTAACACGACTTTTTGATCCCATACAGTTCCCCGTTCGAACACCGTAACCGCCATTGGCATTGCGCATTCATGAACACACACAGTCTTACCGACCACCATGTCAGCGACAGCAGCGAAAATAGCGGCGGCCAGCGGCTGGGCCGCGCATTCGCTGCAAGGCTCGACATGACCATCAAGCGCTCGCGGCTGACGTCGCAGCGCGTGGCGAAATCGCTTGGGGTCACCGAGGGTGATGTCGCGTTGTGGCGGGCGGGAATTACTTTGCCGCGTAATGCGGATTGCCGGCGTTTATCGGAACTGCTGCACGTGGACATGTCGTGGCTGAGCGGCGGGTCGTCGCTGGAAGATAAACGCTGACGCGCTTTGACGAAGCTTGCTAAGTCGCCAGGCTCCAGCGCGCTTTTCCCATGGCCTTGGCGACGTTCAGGGCTTTATCGGCGGCGTTGAGTGCGGTCAAGACATCCGCGCCATGGTCCGGTACGAGCGCCACGCCAATGCTCGCGCCTACGTTCACCGAGACATGCGATGTCAATGCAAACGACGACGACATTTCACTGATCAGCCGGTCGGCGAAAGCCGCGGCGTCGTCGTGACCCGACGCGCTGATGGTCACCACAAACTCATCACCGCCAATACGAAACACCATGTCGTCGGGACCTTTCAGCGCATTCAGACGTCCGCCGATCATCACGAGCAACAGGTCGCCGGCTTCGTGACCATACTGGTCGTTGACGGGTTTGAAGCCGTCCAGGTCGATGTAAAGCACCGCGGTCTTATCGCGATTGCCCGACGCCGCCTTGTACCGCGTCTGCGATGCGTGAATCAGTCCCGCGCGATTCGGCAAGCTGGTCAGCGCATCATGCCGCGCACGATGGTCATTTTCCCTTTCGGCTTTCATCGTTGAAACGAGCAGTCCGTTGAGACGGAATGCGGCGATACTCATTGCGACCAGATAAAACGGGATCTGGATCAGCGTAAGCGTCAGGATGAGTTCCTTGGACATTGCCGCAGCAATACAGCAAGGACCCAGCGACAATAAAATCATGATCGCGACGAGCCGCGGCGCGCCAAAATTCCTGAAGCAGATCCCGCCGACCATGGCGGCAGCGGACAAACAGGACAGCGTTGCCGCAATCCAGTCGGTACTCAGGATACTGATGAACGCACCGTAACCGACACTTGCTCCCCATAGCACGCCCAGCAGCAGATACACGTCCGTGTAGGTCGGTTGTCCTCGCCGTGCGGCCCGGTGCGCCGCGACCAGCAGGACCAGGCGCGTACCGCACAACAGGACCTCCAGCACCACCCATGCAATGAACGCAGGCGTGGGTTCACGCATCGTGATGGCGATGGAAACGGCAATGGTATTGAGAACGCCGCCGGCAAAAATCGGCAATGTGCCAAACAGGCTTCCGATCAACGCAACGCGTATATCGTCTGGTACGTCGGGCCCGGAATAGCACAACCACGTTGTGAACCGCCAGCGAGGCAAACTAAAAGGCGCTAATTTGGTATCCATGGATCTTTGCTTTTTTTGCGCGACTGCTTTTGCCACGTCGGCGTCGCACTTCCTGCCTGTCATGGACTCAATCGGTATATTCGAGATCTATCTAGAAACAAATAACGCCGGCGGTCTCTCTGAATCGCCAGGCTGCGGCGTTGACGTGTGCCTGGTATTTTCCCTAAGCGGGACGCCTGCACATGGGCGTATTCTAAGCCCGCTTACTAGCCGATAACCAGCCGCCCTGTCCTGATCAATGGTGAATCGCCTCTATAGCGGCTTGTTGATTTGGCGAAACCGGGGCTTTCAAGGCAGGCGACGTGCAAGCCTGATTACGCCTTAACTAGCTTGACGGCGCCAATGCGATAATCTTTAGCTTAAGTAAACGCAGTATCCGGGAGAGCAATGCGCGGCCCAACCAAGAAACAACTGTCATTGATCGAACTGGTCGACCAGGGCTTGAGCGTCGAAGAAATCGCAATGCGCACGGGTAAGCTCGTTACCTCGGTTCATAAACAGTTGAACCGGGTTCGTCGCAAGGTTCGCGAAGGTCGCTACACACCAACGCCGCTTCCTATCGAATTGGCCGCATCCACGCCGCGAATCTATCTCGCGGGTTTCGATGTCTTTCGAAACGACGCGCTTGCTCATGGCGAAACGCTCAAGGCGATGTGTCAGTCGCGTGGCGCGATCGGTCTGTATCCGCTCGATGGCGAAGTCCCGGACGAACTGGATCAGCTTGGCCAGGCGCAATGGATTTGCCGCGCGAACATGGAATTGATTCGCTCGGCGGATATCGTCATGGCAAATCTCAACGACTTTCGCGGCGCAGGTGAGCCGGATAGCGGCACCGCGTTCGAAGTCGGATTTGCCGCCGCGCTAAACAAGCCGATATGGGCTTACACGGGCGATAACCGGACGTTGATCGAGCGTGTATCGGTTAGGAAAGAAGGCGGCGCTTCGTATTGCGCCAGTGGTTTTGTGGTCGAGGATTTCGGTTTGAGTCTGAACCTGATGCTTGCGTGTACGGCACGCCTTGTTGTGGGCGGCCCGGAAAAATGTCTGGATAGCATGGCCGCCGAAGGACTCATTTAACATACGGCCTAAGCACGCACGATTGTCACGCCCGATTTCTCCAGCGGTTTTGTCAGCGCCGGATCGGTCGCCATCTCGACAATGATCGTCTGGGCAAGCGCGAGCCCTCCAATCACGAATTGCGAAGCGGCGTTGATCTTGTCCGAAGACGCCAGCACCACCGTCTCGGCCGCACGCGCCGCGAGCGCCCGCTTTACATACGCCTCTTCGTAATCGCCTGTGCTCAATCCCGCCGTGGGATGCACGCCGGTGACGCCCATGAAATAGATATCGGCCTGAATATGCGACATGGCTTCGATCGCCGCGGCGCCGACCGTCACGATGGAATGCTTGAAGAGCCGCCCGCCGATCACAAGCACTTCTATCAGCGGATGATCGATCAGCCCGACAGCCACGCTCGGGCTGTGCGTCACGACCGTCGCTTGCAAGTCGAGGGGGATTTGCCGGATCAGTTCGGCGGACGTCGTGCCGCCATCGATGATGACGACCTGCCCTTTTCCGATCATAGCCGCCGCTGCACCCGCAATCGCGCTTTTGGCGGATGACTCGATCTGTCGCCGCTCGGCAAACGGCGCCACCGCGCTCGATGCCGGCAACGCGCCGCCAA
>NZ_JBSIPA010000502.1:0-4655 GCF_053574605.1 Caballeronia sp. M23-90
TTGCTGCAAGGCGCGGTCGCCGGCCCGATGATCCCGCTTTCCCAGACCTTGCTGCTCGCGAGTTACCCGCGGGCAAAAGCGCCCATGGCGCTTTCCATGTGGTCGATGACCACACTCATCGCGCCTGTCGCCGGCCCGATCCTGGGCGGCTGGATCTCCGATAACATCTCGTGGCCGTGGATTTTCTACGTCAACATTCCGGTGGGCATCATTGCCGCGATTGCCACGTTTGCAATCTTCCGGGAACGCGATTCGGTGATCCGCAAGGCGCCTATCGATACGGTGGGTTTAAGCCTGCTCGTGATCTGGGTCGGTTCGCTGCAGGTCATGCTCGACAAAGGCAAGGACCTCGACTGGTTCAATTCCACTACCATCGTGGTGCTGACATTGATCGCGGTCATCGCGCTGGCGTTCTTCATTGTGTGGGAACTGACCGAGGAACATCCGGTCGTCGATCTTTCGCTCTTCAAGCTGCGCAATTTCACGGGCGGCACGATCGCGCTGGCGATTGGCTATGGGCTGTATTTCGGCAACCTCGTGTTGTTGCCGCTGTGGTTGCAAACCGATATTGGCTACACCGCTACCGACGCCGGCCTGGTCCTCGCGCCAGTCGGGTTGTTCGCGGTCCTGCTCTCGCCCGTGGTCGGGAAGTTCCTGCCACGTATCGATCCGCGCAAGATCGCAACGGGCGCCTTTCTTGTGTTCGCGCTGGTGTTCTGGATGCGCTCGCGCTACACCACGGGCGTCGATACGTTCACGCTGATGTTGCCCACGGTGATCCAGGGCATCGGCATGGCGGGGTTCTTTATTCCGCTGGTCTCGATCACGTTGTCGGGCTTGCCGGGCAACCGGATTCCAGCGGCGTCGGGGTTATCGAACTTCGTGCGGATCATGTGCGGCGGCATAGGGACATCGATATTCTCGACAGCATGGGATCACCGGTCGAACGTGCACCACGCGCAGCTTGTCGAGCAGGCCAACCTGTACAACCCGAACTTCAACGCGTCCATGCAGCAGTTCGGCGCGGCCGGGCTCAGCAAGGAACAAGGGTATGGGCTGTTCAACAGCATGGCGACCCAGCAGGCCGCGCAACTGGGCGTGAACGATCTGTTCTATATATCGGCGGCGATTTTTGTCGCGTTGATTGCGCTGATCTGGATCACCAAACCCGAGCGCTCGGGCGGCGGGGATTCGGCCGCGGCGGCTTCGGCGGCACATTAAAACCGGTTTGATTCATGTGAAAAAGCCACGGCATGCCGTGGCTTTTCTCATCCTGCCGATACCACCAGCCGTTCGGGCGCCAGCACACCCTCGCCCGCTCGGGCCACGCCCAGCAGACGTTTTTCGTCGCGCGAATAAACGCGCACACGATCCGCATTCGCCGGCGCGTCGCTGATATCCGCGAGCTTGAGCCGCTGACCTTGCGTGAAGCGGCGGCTGGCATCGGCGTCGAGAAGAACGGCCGGAAATGTCGACAGCAGCGCATCGACCGGTTGCAGCCAGCTATCGCGTTGTTCGGGCGTTGCCTCCGAAAGCGTATCCAGCGTCACAGCGTTTTCGAGCGTCAACGTGCCGACGCCCGTGCGCCGCAGCGCTACCAGATGCGCCCCACACCCGAGTTTTTCACCGATATCCTCAGCAAGCGTGCGTACATACGTGCCCTTGCTGCACGTCACGCGAAACGTCACGTTCGGCAACGCGCACGCGATCATCTCAAGCGCGAGGATGGTCACGTTGCGCGCTTCGCGCTCGACGGTTTGCCCCGCTCGCGCGTATTCGTACAAAGGCTTGCCGTCGCGTTTGAGCGCTGAATACATCGGCGGAATTTGCGTGATGTCGCCGCGGAAACCGGTCATTGCCGCGTGGATCGCGGCTTCGTCGCAGGTGACCTCGCGCGTTTCCAGCGCCTCGCCTTCCGCGTCGCCCGTGGTCGTGCGCACGCCGAGGCGCATGGTGGCTTCGTAGGTTTTATCGGCTTCGAGCAGATCCTGCGAAAACTTCGTCGCCTCGCCAAAGCACAGCGGCAACAAACCGGTCGCGAGCGGATCGAGCGTGCCGGTATGCCCGGCTTTTTTCGCCAGATAAATCCGCTTGGCGCGAATCAGCGCGTCGTTGCTGGAAAGGCCGAGGGGTTTGTCGAGCAGCAACACGCCGTCGAGCAAACGACGCGGGATCTTCGGACGAGCGGAACCGTTCATCGATCAAGCGCCCTTTTCGTCTTGCTCAGGCTCTTCGTCGTCCTTGGCGCGTGTGGAATTCGCTTCGTCGATCAGCTTCGACATTTCCACCGCGCGCACGACGGTCTGGTCGTAGTGGAAATGCAGCGTCGGCACCGTATGGATATGCAGGCGCTTGAACAGCAGGTTGTGCAAATGGCCCGCTGCGTGATTCAGGCCAGCTTCGGTTTCCTTCGGGTCACCGGTCAGCGTCGTGAAATACACCTTTGCATGCGCGTAGTCGGGCGTCAGCTCGACGCTCTGAAACGTCACCATGCCGATGCGCGGGTCCTTCACGTCACGCACCAATTCTGCGAGATCGCGCTGGATCTGATCCGCAATCTGCACGTTGCGGTTAGGGGAAGTACGTTTCTTGGCCATGATATTTCCGATAATTTGTGTATCGCCGGACGCCGCAAATAAAAAGGGCGGAGCGGGCGTGAAGCCCACTCCGCCCTCGAGTCCAGCGGTGAATCTTTTATAGCGTACGTGCGACTTCGGTCACTTCGAAGATCTCGAACTGGTCACCTTCGACCATGTCGTTGTAGTTCTTCAGCGAGATACCGCACTCGAAGCCCTGGCGAACTTCCTTGGCGTCGTCCTTGAAGCGCTTGAGCGAATCGATCTCGCCCGTGTGGACAACCACGTTGTTGCGCAACACGCGAACCATCGAGTTCCGCTTGACCACGCCGTCGGTCACCATACAACCCGCGATCGCGCCGATCTTCGGCACACGGATGATCTGACGAACCTCGACCATACCCGTGATGACTTCGCGCTTCTCCGGCGAGAGCATGCCCGACATTGCCGCTTTCACTTCATCCACAGCGTCATAGATGATGTTGTAGTAACGAATGTCGATACCGTTCGACTCCGCCACCTTGCGAGCCTGAGCATCCGCACGCGTGTTGAAGCCGATGATGACCGCCTTCGACGCGGTCGCCAGATTGACGTCCGACTCGCTGATCGCGCCAACTGCGCTGTGTACGATCTGCACGCGCACTTCGTTGGTCGAGAGCTTCTGCAACGACTGCACCAGCGCTTCCTGGGAACCCTGCACGTCGGCCTTGACGATCAACGGCAGGTTCTGCACGTTGCCTTCCGTCATGGACTCCAGCATGTTTTCCAGCTTCGCGGCTTGCTGCTTTGCCAGCTTGACGTCGCGGAACTTGCCTTGACGGAACAAGGCGATTTCACGCGCCTTGCGTTCGTCCGGCAGGACCATGACTTCTTCACCCGCGCCCGGCACTTCCGACAGGCCTTGAATTTCGACCGGAATCGACGGACCCGCCGACTTGATCGGCTTGCCGGTTTCGTCGAGCATGGCCCGGACGCGCCCGAAAGCCGTACCTGCCAGCACGATGTCGCCACGATTCAACGTACCCGATGTCACCAGGATCGTTGCAACCGGGCCCTTGCCCTTGTCGAGCTTTGCTTCGATCACGAGGCCCTTGGCGGGTGCATCGATAGGCGCCTTGAGTTCCATGACTTCCGCTTGCAGCGACAGGTTTTCCAGCAAGCTGTCGATACCAACACCCGTCTTCGCCGACACTTCGATGAACGGCGAATCACCACCGTACTCTTCCGGCACGACGCCTTCAGCGACCAGTTCCTGCTTCACGCGCTCGGAAGCGGCACCCGGCTTGTCGATCTTGTTGATCGCCACGACGATAGGCACGCCACCCGCCTTCGCATGAGCGATGGCTTCCTTCGTTTGCGGCATCACGCCGTCGTCTGCAGCGACCACCAGAATCACGATGTCCGTTGCCTTCGCACCGCGGGCACGCATGGCGGTAAAGGCTTCGTGACCCGGCGTGTCCAGGAACGTGATCACGCCGCGCGGCGTTTCCACGTGGTAAGCGCCAATGTGCTGCGTAATCCCGCCCGCTTCGCCCGATGCAACCTTCGCACGGCGAATGTAGTCGAGCAGCGAGGTCTTGCCGTGGTCGACGTGACCCATGACCGTGACCACCGGAGGACGCGGCAGGCGTTCGCCCACTTCTTCCTGCGTTTCGCCTTCGACCAGCAACGCTTCCGGGTCGTCCAGCTTGGCCGCAACCGCGCTGTGACCCAGTTCTTCCACGACGATCATCGCGGTTTCCTGGTCCAGCACCTGGTTGATCGTGACCATCTGGCCCAGCTTCATCATCACCTTGATGACTTCCGAAGCCTTCACGGACATCTTGTGCGCCAGATCCGCCACCGATACCGTTTCCGGCACGTGCACTTCGCGCACCACTGGTTCCGTCGGCGCCTGGAAATTGGTCTGGTCCTGATGCTTGCCACGACCCTTCGGGCCGCCGCGCCAGCCACGGTCTACGCCGCCGCTGGTGTCGCCACGCGTCTTGATGCCGCGACGCTTGGCTGCATCGTCCTGCCAGCTGCTCTTGCCGCCGGCCTTCTTCTTGTCCGGTCCGAGCGACGGTGCAGCCGTAGCCA
>NZ_JBSIPA010000503.1:0-4638 GCF_053574605.1 Caballeronia sp. M23-90
TGGCTTCGACGGCACGCTCATCACCGGACTTGCCGCACTCGACATGGCGCCCGCCGGTTCATCGACACCCCTCGCCCGCGGCTACGTAACCTTTGGCGATGATTCCGGTCACCAGAGCAAGAGCATCACCGACGGCTCGTTCGCTGCCAACGACGAAGCGCTCGCTAACTACGGCGGCCTGACGCTGAAGAAAACGCACGATGTCGCCATGCTTTTGCTCAAGGCGCGCTACAACACGACGCCTGCAAAAACCTATTTCTTCGGCAGCTCGACCGGCGGCCGCGACGGCCTCACCGTGATCCAGCGCTGGCCTGCGGATTACGACGGCATTGTCGTGAACCGCCCCGCGCTCAATTACACCGGCCTGCGGCTGTCGAATGTCGTACTCGGGCGTGCGCTTTATCTCAACGGCGGCGCGGGCTGGCTCGACGTCAAAAAGACCGTCCTGCTGCAAAACGCCGTGACCAAAGCCTGCGATACGCTCGATGGCGTGGCCGACGGCATCATCTCCAACGTCGCCGCCTGCAAGCTGCAGGCGCCGGCGGTTCTCGCCGCCGTGCGCTGCCCGGATGGCAAGGACACCGGCGATACATGTCTTTCGGACGCGCAGATCGCGACCGTCAACACGATTGCATCACCCTTGCTCCTGCCCTATCCGCTTGCAAACGGCGTCACGCGTTACGCCGGCTACAACATCCTTGCCGGATCGGTGTTCGCGGGTCAGTACACCACGCGCGATTTCGGCACTTCTCCGACGCCTGCCAACCCTGCCGGCAAGAACGACGCAAACCAGTGGGTCACCGGCGACCAGTGGGTCAAGTACTTCATCACGCGCATTCCGACCTTCAATTCGCTCACCTTCGATCCGCTCAATCCCGGCGCATACCAGGGGCAGGTCCAGCAGGTTTCGGCCGAAAGCGACGCCACCAATCCCGACCTCTCGGCATTCATCGCGAAAGGCGGCAAGGCGATCATCACCCACGGTCTCGCCGATGAAATCGTCAGCACCGATTCGTCCGTGGACTATTACAACGCCCTGGTGCAGAAGTTCGGCCAGTCTTCCGTCGATAACTTCGCGCGTTTTTACCTGATGCCGGGCGTTGGCCACGGCACCGGCCCATTCCTGCCGCAAGTCGATTCGCTTGGCGCACTCGAACAGTGGGTGGAGAACGGTACGGCGCCGGGCACCCTGACGATGACAGACTCGACACCCGCAACACTCGGGCGCACGCGTCCCCTTTGCCGTTATCCGACGTGGCCGAAATTCACCGGCGGAGACGCGAATTCGGCAGGCAGCTTCACCTGCAGTCAATAAAAGCAGTGCGTGGTTAGCGGATCAGAAGGAGGATCGGCCGTTCCGACGGCCGTCCAGAACGCCTGGCGGCGCACGAGAAGCAATCGTTTTGGCCTCTGCTATAGTCTTTCCCATCCTCCCTCTTTGAACCGCGCGTGGACCACATTCCCTTATGGGCGCAAATTTGCGCCATTTTTCTGTTGCTGTTTTTCTCCGCTTTTTTCTCGATTTCCGAAACATCGATGATGGCGCTCAATCGCCATCGCCTCAAACACCTCGCCAACCAGGGTTCGCTGCGCGCCCGCGTCACGCAAGGGCTGCTGGCCAAGACGGACCAGTTGCTGAGCGTGATCCTGATTGGCAACAATCTGATCAACACGATCATTTCGGCGCTGACCACCTCCATTGCGCTGCGCACTTTCGGGCACGACAACATCGTGCTGTCGGTCGCAACCGGGATCGTCGCCTTCCTCATTATTGTGTTCGCGGAAATCGCGCCGAAGATTGTCGGCGCGACGTATCCGGAAAAAGTCGCATTGCCGGCGAGCCTGGTTCTTTCGCCGCTGATGCGCGTGGCCCGGCCGCTTGTGTGGTTCGTCAACCTGTTCGCCAATGGCGTGCTGCGGTTGCTGCATATCAATACGAAGGGCGGGCGGGATCAGCGGCTTTCCACCGAGGAATTGCGCACGGTCGTGCTGGAATCCGGCAACTTCATGCCGACCAAGCACCGCAGCATCTTGCTGAACCTGTTCGACCTCGAAAACATCACGGTCGACGACGTGATGATCCCGCGCCGCCGGATAGAGTCGCTCGATTTCGATGCCCCTTTCGACACCATTCTTCATCAACTCGAAACCTGCTATCACAACAAGTTGGTCGTATATCAAGGCGATATAGATCGTGTGCTGGGCGTGCTGCACGTGAGAAAAACGCTGTCGGCGCTGCATAACCAGGAGTTCGAGCGCGAGACCTTGCGCGAGTTGCTCGCCGAACCGTACTTTGTTCCGGCCGGCACGCCCGTGTTCCAGCAACTGCAGTTTTTCCAGGAAAGCCGCCATCGGATCGCGATCGTGGTCAATGAATACGGCGAGTTGCAGGGCCTCGTCACGCCGGAAGACATCATTGAAGAACTGATAGGCGAGTTCACGACCACCATTCCACGCGGCGCCGGTTCGAGCGGCGGCTGGAACGAAAACGGCGAATGCATTGTGGCCGGCAGCATGCCGCTGCGCGAACTGAACCGCTGGCTCAAGCTGACGCTTCCCACCGACGGCCCGAAAACGCTGAACGGGCTGATCCTCGAGACGCTCGAAGAGATTCCCGACGGCGACGTGAGCGTGCGCATTGCGGGCGTGCATTTCGAAGTGATGCGCAGCGACGATCAGGCCATTCGCACAGTGAAGGTCTTCCAGCCACAGGGCGTATTGCCCAAGAAACAAAAGTAAGAAAGATGGCGGTGTCATAAGAGGATGCAGTCCAGGGTTTCGGGTTGCACCAGATTGCCCTGTTTTGCGGGATTTGCGTCGCCGGTTGCATCGCGTTAGCCATTCGGTCTAATTTTTTGCACCTGCAAGCGTTAGCCATTCGGTCTAGTTTCAATCGATGGCGTGCGAGGTCATGATCGGGACATACCGATCACCGAGCCACGCCCATGTCCTCCTCCCCGCCTGCAACCTTTTCCAGCCCGCCGCCGTTCAGCGCCCGGCCCGCTGAAGCTATTGCCGAGGCAGACAGCGCGCCCGCCGTCGCGCTTCTCACCGATACCTTGCGCGAAGCCGCGTCACGCGGCGCGTCCGATATCCACGTCGAGCCTGGCGAGCACGAATGGCGAATCCGTTTGCGGATCGACGGCGCGCTGCACACGTATCTCACGCCGCCGCCCCACTTGCGCGATGCCTTCACCACGCGCATCAAAGTGCTGGCGCGGATGGACATTGCGGAGCGGCGCGTGCCACAAGACGGGCGCTTGCGGCTGCCGCTTGCAAATGGGAGTCCTGAGGACTATCGGGTCAATTCCCTGCCGGTGCTGTTTGGCGAGAAGCTCGTTTTGCGCCGGCTGGAGTCGCTACCCAAGGATTTATCGTTGGCGGCACTCGGGCTTGCAGCCGATCAGCAGAGGACCGTCGAGGCCGCAATCCACGCGCCGCACGGTCTTGTGCTCGTGACCGGTCCGACCGGCAGCGGCAAGACCTTGTCGTTGTATTGCTTCCTGCAGATGCTCAATGCCGAATCGCGCAATGTCTGCTCCGTTGAGGATCCCGCTGAAATCCAGCTCGCCGGCATCAATCAGGTCAGCGTGCGGGACAAAGCCGGTCTCACCTTCGCGGTCGCGTTGCGGGCGTTCATGCGGCAGGACCCGGACGTGATCATGGTGGGCGAGATCCGCGACGCCGAGACCGCCGATGTAGCCGTGAAGGCGGCGCAAACCGGGCATCTCGTGCTCTCCACGCTTCACACGAACGACGCGCCCGCTGCCATCGCACGCCTGATCGACATTGGCATTGCGCCGTACAACCTGGCATCGGCGCTCAGGCTCGTCACGGCTCAACGGCTGGTGCGCCGGCTTTGCGAAGCGTGCCGTGTGGCGTCCGACCTGGAACTGGAGCCGGGCTTCCGGCCGCTCGAACCGCGCGGCTGTGCTGCCTGTCATGGCATCGGCTATCGCGGACGAGTTGGCGTGCATCAACTCATGCCCGTTTCCGAAGCAATGCGCGAACTCATCGTTGCTCGCGCCGCCACGCATGCCGTCATGCGGCAGGCACGGAGCGAAGGCATGCCAAGCCTGCGCGACGCTGCCTTCGCCCGGGTGCGGGAAGGCGTAACGAGCGTGGCGGAAGCTGCCGGTGCGACGGAGGTCGGCTAATGCAACTACCGCAAACACCGCAAGCATCGCAACCATCCGATACTCGCTTCAACTGGCGGGGCATCGACGCCACCGGCGCGAACAAGCGGGGCAAGACTATTGCCATGGACGCCACGACCGCCCGCGCTGCGCTCAAGCGCAACGGCGTCACAGTGCTCGAACTCACAGGAATGGGACCGGCGCCGCCGCCAAAAGCCAAAGCCGCCGATGTCACCCTGTTCACCCGGCAACTCGCCGGTTTGCTGCGCGCCGGGCTGCCGCTTGCGCCATGTCTCGACCTGATCGCGCAAACGCCTTCGCGCGGCGGCTTGCCGCGTATTGTCGGAGCGGTTGCGCGGGACATCACGCAAGGCGTAGCGTTTTCGGAAGCGCTCGGGCGTCATCCGGCATGCTTCAACGCACTGTATTGCCAGCTTGTATCGGTCGGTGAACTCGCCGGCGCACTGCCGACCGTGCTCGCGCGCCTCGCGGAAGATCGCGA
>NZ_JBSIPA010000504.1:0-4620 GCF_053574605.1 Caballeronia sp. M23-90
TGCTGGAGGCGCGCAGCAACAGCGAGTTCGTGCGTGAGTCGGCGGTGACGGTGACTTTCAGCGTGGCGTCGGTGCTGCCGATCGAACCGGGATCCAGCAGCTTGCTCATCTGCTCGGCGACATCGAGCGCGTTTGCATTCTTCAGCGTGACGACGTCGACCTGACGGCCCGCCGCTGTATCGATACCCGCGATGATGCTGCCGATACGCCGCACGTTGTCGGCGTAATCGGTCACGACCAGCGTGTTGTTCGCCGGATAAGCGGCGATAGTGTTGTTCGGCGAGATCAGCGGCCGCAACACCGGCAACACGTTGTTGGCCGATTCGTTATGCAGTTCGAAGACCTGCGTGATGACCTGGTCGCCCCGCGCGGTCGGCGCGTTGCCAATGTAAGTCGGGACGCCCTGCAGCTTGGCATCGGCTTCCGGCACGACCTTCAGTACTCCGTGATCCTGCACGAGCGCGAAGCCCTGCATCCGCAATGCGGACTGCAGCGTCTTCAAGGCCTGGTCCTCCGGTACCGGATTCTCCGAGACCAGGTTCAACTGCCCTTTGACCCGAGGGTCGACGATGATCGTTTTTCCCGTCGCGGCGCCGATCGCTCTCGCGACCTGATCGATATCCGCATTGACGAAATTAAGTGTCACTTGTGCGTGCGCGAGTTGCGTAGTGACAAGACCAGCCACCAGCAAGGCCGTCGCCGCGCGACGCAATGCAATACGTTTTCTTCTCATGGAGTGTGATGTCTAGACCTGCTGATAACGTTGCGTCCGGCCCACCGCTTTTAGCGTCAATTCGACACTTTTACCGCCACGATGATCCGATGCGAACGTTTCCAGGGCCGGTGCCCGGGCAATGCCATATCCCAAAAACGTGAACCATAGCAGCTTTTGATGTCGGTTTTGTCACAAAAGCACTATCGATTGGCTGACGACACGTAATTCTCAAAAACACCTGAAGGATCAAACAGTTCCATCGGATGAAAGTAAATTTTCCTCAATCTTTCTGTCGCTTTTTTGTCATCCTTACTGCCACAAGGGCTTAAGAATCGTCATATTTTTGCCGCTTCCCTTATTTAGGCGATGAGTTGCAGTCTAAGCCGCCTATAAAGCAAAGATCACATGAAACCTTTGCTTGCAAAAAAATTTGACGTTCTTGGCGTCGTTCGGCTGGCGTATGTCGGATGGCCGAATTTAAAACGCAATAGTCTGCCGGTATGATACGGGCGGAACGGCGTGACGGATGCGCTTCGTGCGGGTGGGTTTTCCCGTGTTTTCAGTACCTTACCTAGTGTTACTCCGCCTTACCCAGCTTTGCCGGGCGCCCGCGACGTTGTCTTGCGAGCCTTGCAAAACAAAAACGGCGTGCAAATGCGTATCGATATTTCGCATGCTGTTGATTGAGTGGAACTGACGATGATGAAACTTGTGTTGCAATTTCTTGCGCTTGGATTTGCCGGCCTGCTTGTGGCCGCGCCTGCGCACGCGGACTGCTTTGACGAAGCCGCCAAGTACCAGAAAGTGAACCCGTTGATCCTGCGGGCGATTGCATGGCAGGAGTCGCACAACAAGCCGGACGCCATGAACAAAAACGCGAACGGTTCGATTGATTACGGTCTGATGCAGATCAACTCCATTCACCTGGGCCAGCTCGCGCAGTACGGCATCTCGACCACGACGCTGATGGAACCATGCAAATCGGTGTATGTAGCGGCGTGGCATTTGCGCCAGAAGATGAACAAGTATGGCAATACGTGGCAGGCAGTTGGCGCTTACCACTCGGAAACGCCAACGTTGCGTGATCAGTATTCAAAAGACATCATCGCCATTCTTGGCAAGTGGAAACTACTGACCGCATCGCGCTAGGTCTTCTGAATTTCCTTTTCAGTTCAATCATATTTCATCGCGTGGCGCGGCATTCCAGCCGCGTTTGATGCACAATTCCACGTTCCAGCTCGCCCTCTGAACAGGCGATTTTCTTGAAAGCGCCCCGCGTCGTTTGCGGCCGCGCGCGCGAATTCGCGCCTTTCTTTCGATGCCACCGCGATGAATCAACCCTTGCCAGTCACCGTGCTTGCCGGCTTGCCAGGCGCAGGCAAGACTACGCTCGTCAGCCACTTGCTCTCCGCTGGCGCCGATCACGGCGGTTCGCGCATCGCGGTGGTATCGGGCGAAACCGGTGGTCTTTCGAATGAGATCGCGCGCGTCGCGGCTGAACATCGATTCGATGCAATCGTGGTCGAAGCATCGGGTCACGACGATCCGCAGAACATCGCTGAAAACCTCGTCTTCGATAACGACATCGCCCGTCTCGACACCGTCGTGACCGTGGTCGACGCGCAAAACTTCCAGCGAGATTTCGCATCGACGGACGTACTCGGCCACGATGACGAAGGCGATCGCACAGTGGTGGAAACGCTGGTCGCTCAGATCGAATTCTGCGATGTGATCGTGATCAACAAGACGGACCTCATCGGCGCGCTTGCGTTGACCGAGCTGCGCGACACGCTGCACGCGCTCAATCCGCGCGCCGTGTTGATCGATGCGCAGTTCGGCGTCGTGCCGTTGAAAGACGTGGTGAATACCGACCGTTTCGACTTCGACGCAACATCGAGCGCGCCCGGCTGGCTCGAAATGTTGAACGCGGAGCCGGACGCCACGCCGCTGGTTCCCGAAAATGAGTCCGGTATCAGCGGCTTTGTGTATCGGGCGCGGCGGCCGTTTCATCCTGAACGGCTCTGGTCGCTATTGCACCGGGAATGGACCGGCGTATTGCGGTCGAAAGGCTTCTTCTGGCTCGCAACGCGCAGCGATATCGGCGGATCGCTTTCGCAAGCCGGCAGCGCGCTGCGGCATGGTCCCGCGGGCATGTGGTGGGCTGCTCAGGATCGCAGCGAATGGCCGACTGGCGACGCCGAACTCGAAGCCGAGATCGCGGCCGACTGGTTTGGCGACGCGGACGACATGAGCATTGGCGACCGGCGTCAGGAACTGGCCATGATCGGCACGGCGCTGGATGAAACGCACTCGCGCAGCGTCTTCGACGCCTGCCTGCTCACTGACTCAGAATGGTCGCAAGGCGCAGAGGCGTGGGCTGCATTCGGCGATCCGTTTCCATCGTGGGAAATGGACGATGACGATCATGAGCACGACCACGACCACGATCACGGCGATGACTGCGATTGCGGCGCGCACGGACATGACCACTGACCACCACAAAGCACGAGACGAAAAAAAACCCGCCGGCGACTGATGCCCGTACGGGTTACGTGCGCTGAACTACGGTTCAGCGCGGACAATCGGCTACGACTTACCGCTTGTTCACTGCGTCCTTGAATGCCTTGCCAGCCGTGAACTTGACGGTCTTGGCTGCCGGAATCTTGATGGATTCGCCGGTTTTCGGGTTGCGGCCGGTGCGCGCTGCGCGCTTGCCCGAGCCGAAGCTGCCGAAGCCAATCAACTGCACGGCGTCGCCCTTCGAGACAGCCTTCTTGACCACTTCGAGCAACGTGTCCAGCGTTTCGCCGGTTTGAGCCTTGCTGGCGCCGGTCTGAGCGGCCACGGCGTCGATCAGTTCCTGTTTATTCATTAAGGTTCCTTTATCAGTTTAGGTTGACACGAACAGCGCGAACGCGCCGATTATACGTGCGCGGGCCTTGCAGTCGAGTACTGGCGCGGGTTCAGCTCCCTGACCCGCTGTTCCGGCAAACCCTCAACCTTCGACAGCCCGGCCACCTCCGTACTCGGCGGTTGTTATCATAACGCAGCGCAAACCCAATCAGGACAAGGGTTTCGAAGATTTACGCATGATCCGGCAGAGGCGCAAACCTTTGCTTTGAATTTGCACCTGCAAGCAATCATTTTGCTCAGCGCCAGCCAGACGTCGTTGGTTTTTGCCAACGGTTATATAAATGTTCATCCGGATTGAACGCAAAGCCTTGCCCCTATTGGCTTCCCGGGGCGCGAATAGACATCCCGGAGCCTGTGAAATGGGTCGATTTGCGAGTGTTCCACGGTTCATCTTATTAGCTGGGATTCAAACAATTGCATGAACGATACAGCGCGTAACGCGCCCCTTTTCCACGACCGTTCGCGCTGGGCCGGACGTCGGAATTTCACGATATTTGAGACGCTGTTCGATGCCGGCCGGCGGTTTATCGATACGTGGAGCACGTGGCGCGACGATCCGCAGCGCTGCGAGCGGCTGCATTTCGTGGCGCTTGTGGAAATGGAATCGATGAATGCGCTTGGCATTTTCACCGACCACCTGGCCCTGTCCCAGCTTCTGACCGATAACTGGCCTATGCCGGTGGCCGGTATTCATCGGCTGGAATTTGACGATGGGCGCGTCGTGCTGACCCTCGCCGCGGGCGATGCAGAAAGCGTGTTGCCGAAGTTATGGATGCGCGCAGATTCGTTCTATCTTCATAGCGGCGCGTCCGGCGAGAAGCTGCCGTTTATTGCCAAGGCGTTGGCGCGCATTTCCGGCGATCAGGCCACGCTTTATGCCGATTCCCATCCGCAACTGGCACGCGCGTTGAACGACGCGGGCTTCACAATCGATGAAACCTCCCAGCATGTGACCGCGCGCTTCGCGCCGCGCTGGCGCGTGCGGCGGCATA
>NZ_JBSIPA010000505.1:0-4576 GCF_053574605.1 Caballeronia sp. M23-90
TGCCCGCGCCGATGTACAGCCGAAACAGCGCGCGCTCGTGGTGGGCGCGGGCGACGGCGTGTGCGCCAATGGCGAGGAATTCGATCATCGCAGCTTGATCGAGCGTGACGCCATCGGCTTTGAACACGAAAGCTTGCGGCACGGCGAGTTGCTCGACCAGACCGCCGTCCGTGTGCACGCCGAGCACACGAATGTTCATGCAGCAATTCGGCTTTTTGGCGCGGCACGCGATGCACTTCCCGCACGCAAGATAAGGCATCACGTAGACCTGATCGCCTTTTGCGACGCGCGCACCGGCTGGTGCCGATTCGACGATTCCCGACAGCTCATGTCCCATCACGCGCGGATACGCGAGAAACGGCTGATTGCCCGTGAATATGTGCAGATCCGTGCCGCACACGCCGACGCGTTTGATGCGAATCAGGACATCGTCGGGACCGGGTTCCGGAGACGGCCGATCGATCAGGACGAGAGAGCCGGGTTGTTCGCAGATGACAGTTTTCATGAGAGGGGTCTGTTTTGGCCTTACCAGAGTGCATGTTAGTTTCGTAAAAGAGAACTGGTCAAGCCAATTTGCCGATAGTACGGGTTTGGCCTGACCATTCTGACGTCCTTTGTTTAGAATTCACGCTTTCGCCTAGTTAATCCCGGCGCGCGATATCTGCAGAAAAAGGAATCCTTGTGGCAGGCAAACCCATCGAAACGCGCCGTCTCTATCTCCAGATCGCCGATAAGCTGCGCGCACTCATCGACGACAAGGGGTTCGCGCCGAACGGCCGTTTGCCGTCGGAGCGTGAACTGGCGTCGACGCTCGGCGTATCGCGGCCGTCCGTGCGCGAAGCGCTGGTTGCGCTGGAACTGGAAGGGCGTGTCGAAATCCGAATGGGATCGGGCGTTTATATTTGCGCGGCACCCGCGCCAGGTTCTCGCCCCGGCATGCTGGCCGACACGGAGCTCGGGGAGAGTCCGCTGGAAATCACGACGGCGCGCATGGTGATAGAAGGTGCGATCGCGGCGAGTGTCGCGGCGTTCGCCAAGCCCAAGGCGCTCAGGGCGTTGCGCGACATTTACGAGGACATGGGACGCCAGGTTGCCCACGGCCAGATTCCACTTGCTGCGGACCGTGCGTTTCACATGGCTGTTGCGCAAATGTCGGGCAATGACGTGCTGGTGCGTACCGTAGCGGGTCTTTTCGATGAACGGCATAGCCCGTTGTCATCGACGTTGCGTGGGCATTTCGAGGGGGAGGAGACGTGGGCGGACGCGTTGAGCGAGCACAAGGAAATACTGGACGCACTCGAAGCGCGCGATGCGATTCAAGCTCAGGCTGCCATGCAGCGCCACCTGAAAGCGTCTTACGAGCGGCTGATGACCCGCCGCAAACATTGAGAAAACCGCTTCAGGCCAGCCGATGAAAATACCGGACTGGCCGCAAGACCAACACTGAGTGCAGGCTCAACCCGGATAAGCCTCATCGACTTTCAGCCCGGCGAGCTTGAAGATCACGCGCAACGTCTGCGGAGCGATCTCGCGACGCGACGCCAGCGTGGTCAGCACGAAGTCCATGACCTTGGCGTACTTGAGCATCGTCAGGCACGTTTCCATGTCGGTGGTTCCGTCGCGCATGGCTTCTGCAAGCCGCAGCATCTCGCCGGAAATCTCTCGAGCCATTTCCAGTTCAAGTTGCTGCTTTTCGCTCCATTCCGGCAACGCGGTGAGCTTGGCGAGCATCTCTTGAAACTGCTGTTCGGCTTTACTGTCTCGGATTGGGTCCATTGCCGTCCTCATTTCGTTCGCGTGTTCCTCGGGGAACGCGCTTTGTGTGCGTGGGTGTTACGTAACAGGCAGCGCGTGGTTACGAGACTCGGTGCATCTCCCCGGTCGCCGGTTAATCGCGCTCACCTTGGCTACAGGCTTATTGTTCAGTCAATTTTGCGGTTTCGTGCCGCCGTTGCGTCCATCCGTCCCGTTGATTGTCCCGTTGCAAATGCACGAAATGTTCCATCTGAAACTGTCTGCTCGATCAATCCAAAAAACGAAGAGTCGAACGCTTACCAATTCCTGACGTTGCGTTGTTCGGGAGCGTCTTTGCGCTTTTCGGTAAACTTGCTCATCTGCATCATTAAAACCAGCGGTTAGCGCACACTTCGCGTTAGATCCCCACGCAAAAATCCCTACGGTATCCAGACGATGGCCAAGAAGTCCCGGGCGTTGAATGCGCCCATTGCATCATCGGATTCATCCGATCTAAAGCCGGAAACCACCTCGACGAATGAAAAACATGAAATTCGTCCGGGGCAATCCATCGAGCTTTTGAAGGAACTGCATATCCTTACTCGCGACGGCAAGATGAATCAAGACAGCCGCCGCAAGCTGAAACAGGTCTATCACCTGTTTCAGTTCATCGAGCCGTTGCTTGCGGAAATTCATGCGAAGCAGAGCTCGGTGACGCTGGTCGATCATGGTGCTGGCAAGTCCTACCTTGGCTTCATTCTCTACGATCTCTACTTCAAAGCTCTGCGCGATCGGTCACATATCTATGGAATTGAGACGCGCCCGGAACTGGTTGAAAAGTCGGAGGAATTGGCCGCGCGGTTGGGCTTCGACGGGATGTCGTTTCTGAATCTGTCGGTGGCCGAATCGACTACGTCGGATAAGTTGCCCGAGACCGTGGACGTGGTCACGGCCTTGCACGCGTGCAATACCGCAACCGATGACGCCATTCATTTCGCCCTGCAGAAAAAGGCGAAAACGATCGTGGTCGTGCCGTGTTGCCAGGCGGAAGTGGCCGCTGTCCTGCGCAAAAACAAGGGCCATTCGTTATCGAAGAATGTGCTGACTGAAATGTGGCGGCATCCGCTGCATACACGCGAATTTGGCAGCCAGATCACGAACGTGCTGCGATGTCTGCAACTTGAGTCGCATGGCTACCAGGTCAGCGTGACGGAACTCGTCGGCTGGGAACATTCGATGAAAAACGAATTGATCATCGCGCAGTTCAAGGACTTGCCGCGCGGCAAGCCTGCGCAACGCCTGTCCGATGTACTCGAAACACTCGGCCTTGACGAGATGCGCGAGCGCTTCTTTACGACTTGACCTGGATGTCGCGCTTAATGTGTTCCTGCCATCCGTCAAGGCCCAGACGGCGCAAGGTCGCCATGTTGCGTTCGTAGATATTGGCGGCATCCGGGAAGGCATCGACGGCGCGCTCGATGCTCGCTTCCCGCAGCAGATGGAAGATTGGATAGGGCGCGCGGTTCGTGAAATTTTCGATGTCGTCAGGTTCGGCGTCATCGAATCGATAGTCCGGATGGAAGCTCGCGATCTGCAGTTCACCTTCGAGCCTGAGCTGTTTCAAAAGCGTGTCGGCGAAATGCAGCGCGTCGTTGTACTCAGCGAAATCTTCCAGCGCGTGCGGAACGATCAGCAAGGTGGTGTCGATTTTTTCGGGGTCGGAATCCGCAAGGTGCTTGAGTTCTTTTTCCAGGTCGGCCAGCACGTCCTCGAACGAACGCGCCTCACTGACCACGTAGCGAATCTGCTCCTTCACGTACACCGCTTTGGCGAACGGACACAGGTTCAGCCCGATAACCGCGCGCGTCAGCCAGTGGCGCGTTGCATCGATGATCTCTTCGTTCATTGTTCCACCCGGCCTTCGGCGCAAGCGGCGCGTACGAGCGTCTGCGCTGTGCTAGGCGCGCTGCGCATTGGACCGCAACCCGGCCCGAAAGTCTGGCTCGACGCGTAGATGCCCTCGATCAGCAACGCGAGCGAATCGGCGAGCGATTGTGGATCGGCGGCGCCGGATGCTTCTGACAACGCCAGTAATCGTCCAATCAGATAAGCCTTGTTGCGCGCAACCGATACCCGCGCGGGATGTTCGCGATCCGCGAATTCGCACGCCACGTTCACGAACGGGCAGCCACGGTAATCCGGCCGCGACGCGCGTTCCACCAGATCCGTGATGCCTTGCACGAGACCCTTGGCGGCATCGCCGGGATGCTTTGCGAAGCTCGCCTCGACGCGCTCGCGGAACCGCTCGTCCATGCGCGTGAGATACGCCACGACCAGATCGTCCTTCGACGAAAACTGCCGGTAGACGCTCATCTTGTTCACGCCGGCGCGTTCCACAACGGCATCGACGCTGATTGCGCGAATGCCGTCGCGGTAAAAGAGCCGTTCTGCTGCGTCGAGCAGTTGCTCTTGCGCAGTTGCGCCGTCCATGTGCCGGCGGACGGGTTTTTTATCGGCGATAGTGTTTCGGGTCGATGCTCGTACCACGGTCATAACCTCTGAATCCGAAGGGATTCTTGACATGTTACCGATCAGTCACTAAGCTCGCAACCTCAATGTGACTGATCGGTAACCTCTATGCCGCCGGCCATGCAAAAAATACGATGAAAAACCGGAGCGAAGCATGAATTGGGCAGCACGGCGGCTTTCGGGCCGCATGCATTACGCGTGGATATCGGTGGGCGTGGTGTTCCTGGTGTTGCTGGCCGCCGCCGGCACACGCGCGACGCCGAGCGTCATGATGCTGCCGCTCGAGCAGCAATTCGGCTGGAGCCGCGCGACA
>NZ_JBSIPA010000506.1:0-4558 GCF_053574605.1 Caballeronia sp. M23-90
GGGCGACAACGTGTCGATCACGGTGAAGCTGATCGCTCCGATCGCCATGGAAGAAGGTCTGCGCTTCGCTATCCGTGAAGGCGGTCGTACCGTCGGCGCCGGTGTCGTGGCCAAGGTTCTCGAGTAAAATCCTGAGCTTGCTTCAAAAGCTGTAGTTAGCAGTCGTGCCCGGGGCCGGGCGCACGTGCCTTACGCGTGCTCGGCTCCTTGCTCTTTTACCAAATCGACGGTGCAACACCGTCTCGCTCTTTTCAAGGAATTGTCATGGCAAACCAGAAAATCCGCATTCGCCTCAAGGCTTTCGACTATCGTCTGATCGATCAATCGGCAGCTGAAATTGTCGATACGGCCAAGCGGACTGGCGCAATCGTACGTGGCCCGGTGCCGCTGCCGACCCGTATCCAGCGTTTTGACATTTTGCGTTCGCCGCACGTCAACAAGGCGTCGCGCGATCAGCTTGAAATCCGTACGCACCAGCGCCTGATGGACATCGTCGACCCGACGGACAAGACCGTTGACGCGTTGATGAAGCTCGACCTGCCGGCTGGCGTCGACGTCGAAATCAAGTTGCAGTAAGTTTCACCGCGCCGCTCTCGCGAGGAGTGGCGCTAAGTCTTTGATTGCTTGCGGAAAACGAAAAGCCTTGTTATACTCCAAGGCTTTTCGCGCATTTGCGCAAAAAAGTCGGTGCGATTCTCAGGAATTGACCGGCATTTTGTAAATCAGCCCCGACCAATCGCAGTTGGGAATGGAGAAAACGATGAGCCTTGGACTCGTAGGTCGCAAGGTTGGCATGACCCGTATCTTTACGCCTGAAGGGGATTCGATTCCCGTCACCGTACTGGACGTGTCGGACAACCGAGTGACGCAGATCAAGTCTGTAGAAACGGATGGTTACATCGCCGTTCAAGTTGCATTCGGTACTCGCCGCGCATCGCGCGTGACGAAGCCGCTGGCAGGTCACCTTGCCAAAGCCGGCGTACAAGCTGGTGAAGTCCTCAAAGAATTCCAAATCGATTCCACAAAGGCTGCCGAGTTGTCGAACGGTACCGTGATCGGTACGGACATTTTCGAAGTGGGTCAGAAAGTCGACGTGCAAGGCGTGTCGATCGGTAAGGGCTACGCCGGTACCATCAAGCGTCACAACTTTGCTTCGGGTCGCGCATCGCACGGTAACTCGCGTTCGCACAACGTCCCTGGTTCGATCGGTATGGCGCAGGATCCGGGTCGTGTTTTCCCGGGTAAGCGCATGACGGGTCACATGGGCGACGAAACGGTTACGGTGCAAAACCTCGTGATCGCTCGCATTGACGCTGACCGCAATCTGTTGCTGGTTCGCGGCGCCGTTCCTGGCGCCAAGGGCGGCAAGGTTTTCGTGACGCCGGCAGTCAAGACGCGCGCTGTGAAAGGAGCGAAATAATGGAACTTAAGCTCCTGAACGCCAATGGTCAGGAAGGCACGGGTGTAAACGCATCGGACGTCGTGTTCGGTCGCGATTACAACGAAGCGCTGATCCATCAGGTCGTCACGGCCTATCAAGCCAACGCACGTAGCGGTAACCGCGCGCAGAAGGATCGTGAGCAAGTCAAGCACACGACCAAGAAGCCGTGGCGCCAAAAGGGTACGGGCCGCGCTCGTGCCGGTATGTCGTCGAGCCCGTTGTGGCGCGGCGGTGGCCGTATCTTCCCGAATTCGCCGGAAGAAAACTTTTCGCACAAGGTCAACAAGAAGATGCATCGCGCAGGTCTCTGCTCGATCTTCTCGCAGCTGGCCCGTGAAGGCCGTATCTCGGTAGTCGACGAGCTCACGCTCGAAGCGCCGAAGACCAAGCTGCTGGCCGAAAAATTCAAGGCAATGGGTCTGGAATCGGTCCTGGTCATCACTGACACGGTCGACGAAAACCTGTACCTCGCGTCGCGCAATCTGGCCCACGTGGCCGTTGTCGAGCCGCGTTACGCCGACCCGCTCTCGTTGATCTACTTCAAGAAGATCCTGATTACGAAGGCTGCGGTCGCCCAGATCGAGGAGTTGCTGTCATGAGCGAGATTCGCAAGAACGATCATCGTTTGATGCAGGTCCTGCTCGCGCCGGTGATCTCCGAAAAGGCGACGCTGGTGGCCGACAAGAACGAGCAAGTTGTGTTCGAAGTCGCGCCCGATGCCACGAAGCAGGAAGTGAAGGCTGCTGTCGAGCTGCTGTTCAAGGTAGAAGTCAATTCCGTCAACGTGCTGGTCACGAAGGGTAAAGCCAAGCGCTTTGGCCGCTTCATGGGCAAGCGCAAAGACGTGAAGAAGGCATATGTCTGCCTGAAGCCCGGCCAGGAAATCAACTTTGAAGCGGAGGCCAAGTAATCATGGCAATCGTAAAAGTTAAGCCGACTTCGCCGGGTCGCCGCGCGATGGTCAAGGTGGTCAACAAGGACCTGTACAAGGGCAAGCCGCATGCAGCGCTGCTCGACGCACAGTCCGTGACCGCCGGCCGGAACAACTCCGGTCGCATCACGACGCGTCACAAGGGTGGCGGTCACAAGCAACACTACCGTATGGTCGATTTCCGTCGCAACAAGGACGGAATTCCGGCAAAGATCGAACGTCTTGAGTACGATCCGAACCGTAGCGCGAACATCGCGCTGGTTCTGTACGCAGACGGCGAGCGCAAGTACATCATCGCTCCGAAGGGTGCGACGGTGGGTCAATCGTTGATGTCTGGTTCGGAAGCGCCGATCCGCTCGGGTAACACCCTGCCGATCCGCAACATTCCGGTCGGTACGACGATTCACTGCATCGAGATGCTGCCGGGCAAGGGTGCGCAAATGGCGCGTTCGGCTGGTACGTCGGCAATGCTGCTGGCTCGTGAAGGCACGTACGCTCAGGTTCGCCTGCGTTCGGGTGAAATTCGCCGTGTGCACATCGAGTGCCGCGCGACGATTGGTGAAGTTGGCAACGAAGAGCACAGCCTCCGTCAAATCGGTAAGGCCGGTGCTAACCGCTGGCGCGGTATCCGCCCAACGGTGCGTGGCGTTGCAATGAACCCGGTCGATCACCCGCACGGTGGTGGTGAAGGTAAGACGGCAGCAGGTCGCGATCCGGTCAGCCCGTGGGGAACCCCGGCTAAGGGCTATCGCACCCGCAGCAACAAGCGCACGACGACGATGATCGTTCAGCGCCGTCACAAGCGCTAAGGAGTAAGCAATGGCACGTTCTGTTAAAAAAGGTCCGTTCTGCGACGCTCATTTGCTGAAGAAGGTTGAGGCTGCCGCAGCTGCGCGTGACAAGAAACCGATCAAGACCTGGTCGCGTCGTTCGACGATCCTGCCGGACTTCATCGGTCTGACGATCGCCGTTCATAACGGCCGTCAACACGTCCCGGTTTATGTTTCGGAAAACATGGTCGGCCACAAACTTGGCGAGTTCGCATTGACCCGTACGTTCAAGGGTCATGCAGCCGACAAGAAGGCCAAGAAATAAGGGGCTATCAAGATGGAAGTAAAAGCTATTCATCGCGGTGCCCGCATCTCGGCGCAGAAAACGCGTCTTGTGGCTGACCAGATCCGTGGTTTGCCGGTCGACAAGGCGCTGAACGTTCTGACGTTCTCGCCGAAGAAGGCGGCGGGTATTGTCAAGAAGGTCGTGTTGTCTGCGATCGCGAATGCGGAACACAACGAAGGCGCCGACATCGACGAGCTCAAGGTAACGAGCATCATGGTCGACAAGGCCGCTTCCCTGAAGCGTTTTACCGCGCGCGCAAAAGGCCGTGGTAACCGCATCGAGAAGCAATCCTGTCACATCACTGTGACGGTCGGGAATTAAGGAGCCATACGATGGGACAAAAAATTCATCCGACAGGCTTCCGTCTGGCTGTCAGCCGAAATTGGGCGTCGCGTTGGTACGCGAACAACACCAATTTCGCGTCGATGCTGCAGGAAGACATCGGTGTTCGTGAATACCTGAAGAAGAAGCTGAAGAACGCTTCGGTTGGTCGGGTAGTCATCGAGCGTCCGGCGAAGAACGCACGTATCACGATTTACAGCTCGCGTCCGGGCGTTGTGATCGGCAAGAAGGGTGAGGATATCGAACTGTTGAAGTCGGAACTGCAACGCCGCATGGGTGTTCCGGTCCACGTCAACATCGAAGAAATCCGCAAGCCGGAAACCGACGCACAGTTGATCGCTGATTCGATCACGCAACAACTCGAGCGCCGGATCATGTTCCGCCGCGCGATGAAGCGTGCGATGCAAAACGCCATGCGTCTGGGTGCCCAGGGCATCAAGATCATGAGCGCAGGCCGTCTTAACGGTATCGAAATCGCTCGTACGGAGTGGTATCGCGAAGGTCGCGTTCCGCTTCACACGCTGCGCGCAGATATCGACTACGCAACTTCGGAAGCGAAGACGACCTACGGCATCATCGGCGTCAAGGTGTGGGTCTACAAGGGCGACACGCTGGGCCGCAATGACGCACCGGTGGTCGAAGAAGTAGCCGAAGACAAGCGTCCGCGCCGCAACGCACGTCCGGGTGGCGATCGCCGTCCGCGTCGTGACGGTGAAGGTGGTGGTCCA
>NZ_JBSIPA010000507.1:0-4543 GCF_053574605.1 Caballeronia sp. M23-90
TGAACGGGAAAACAAGCCGGCGAGCGGACCCGTCGGCTTGTTTTCCCGTTCGTCGGATCCGGCGCCGGGCCTGCCTGGGTATCCGCAGCAGCAGCCCTATTCCCAACCTCGCACGCAGCAGTACTCCCAGCCCTATTCACCGACGCAGAACGTGCCGAACTATTTGCCTCCTCCGCAGCCTGCGCCGTATTCGACGCCTTACGTTGCGCCCAATCCGGTCCCGTATTCTGCGCCTTACCGCGCGCCGGCCAATAGCGCACGTCCCGTAACAGGCAACGGTGGGTACGGTCCCGATACCTATGGTTCGAGCCAGTCCGGCGCGCCATCGGCGGCACCGTTGCAGCCGTACCCGGGACAAGGACCGGCTCAGGACTCAGGGCAGTACCAGGCGCAATATCAGCAGCCGTATCAACAGCCTTATCAGCAACAGCAAGCTTATCCGGCACAGCAGCAGTATCAGCCGCAGCCTTATCAACAGCAAAACCAGCAACCTTATCAGCAGCAAGATCCGGCGATGAGTTCGCCGTGGCCCATGTCGCCTGCCGCGCAGGAGGCACAAAACAACGCGCAGGCGCCTCAGCCGCGTGTGTATTCGAGTACCTCGGCAGCGAAGACGAAACGCGCCACAACGACTAAAGCGACCCAACCCGCGTCGCGTCAGGCAACGCGTCGCTACGCCCCTGCCGCCGACGAAACCAACTACACGCAACAGCAGCCTTACGCGTATCCGCCGCAGCAACAGCAGCAGCCGTACTACTCGAACCAGCCCTACATTCCGCAGCCTCCTGCGGGCTACGCGCAGGCATACGTGCCGTCGCAGACGGCGCAGGTTACCCAGCCCGGCCAACAGCCGTATCAGGGCAACATCGCAAACGCACAGACGCTTGGTGTCGCCGATGAACTCGCGCAAATCAATCGCGCGCAGTCAAGCACCGTGTCGGGCGGCGTGGTGTTTCGCAGCCGCACGGGCGAGGACGGGTTGTCGAACCTGACGGATATCGAGGCGCCTATCCAAGGACGGATACGTGCGGGCAATGGTCACGTGGTGGTCACGGCGACACCCGTTACGCTCGATGCCGGCACCGCGCAGGAAACCGCCGATACCCTCAAGCGTTTCGGATCGGGACTCGGCTCAGGACTCAGCGCGGGAGGAAGCGGGCGCCCTGTCTCCAATCAGTACGGCAACCAGACCGCGAGCGGCGTGGGTTTGTCGGTGGGATACGAAACGAACAGCGTGCAACTCGATGTCGGCACTACGCCACTCGGCTTTCGCGAAGAAAACGTCGTGGGCGGCGCGCAGTACAAAGGCGCGATCACCGACAAGGTCTCGTACTCGGTCGCCGTGGCTCGCCGCGCGGTCACGGACAGTTTGCTGTCGTATGCCGGCGCGCACGATGCGCAAGCAGGTATCACGTGGGGCGGCATCACGTCGAATGGCGGACGCTTCGACCTCGGCTGGGACGACGGCACGAACGGCGTATACCTGAATGGTTCGTTCCAGTATTACGACGGCAAGAACGTCGCGAGCAACACGGCGGAAAAAGGTGGCGGCGGTTTCTACACGCGCCTCTATTCCGATGCCAACCAGACGTTGACCGCCGGCGTGAACACCACGCTGATGCACTACGACAAGAACCTCTCCTTTTTCACCTACGGCCAGGGCGGCTATTTCAGCCCGCAACAGTACGTGATCCTGAACTTGCCGGTGGAATACATGGGCCGCAGCGGCGCGTTCACGTATGACGTGAAAGGCTCGATCGGCGTGCAGCATTACCGCCAGGATGCGTCGGATTACTTCCCGACCAACGGCAACGTGCAGCCGGTCGGCGGCACCGGAATCACGGCCTCGCAGGGTGGCGTCTACGGCAGCCAGACGAAGACGGGGATCTCGTATTCGTTCAGCGCAACGGGAGAGTTTCAGCTTGCACCGCAATTGACGGTGGGCGCCACGGCTTCGCTTGGCAACGCGTACCAGTATCGTGAGTATCTGGCGGCGGTTTATATTCGCTACAGCTTCACGAAGCAGAACATGGTGCAGCCATCGTTCCCGCCTTCGCCTGTCAGCTCGCCTTACGTATCGATGTCGAACTGAAAATCATGAAGCCCCGGTGCGTTGTCAGCCCGGAGCTTCATGCTTTAAACCAGCACCCCTCCGCCGTCCACCACGTAGGTCTGGCCCGTCGCAAAGCCGCATTCCATCAGGAACAGATACGCGGCGGCGACGTCACGTGCTTCGCCTACGCGTCCTGCGGGCAGGTGTTTGCCAGCCTGCTCGTACATGGCTGCGCGATCTGCCTCGGACATGTTCTGCCACAGGTTGGTCGCGACCAGGCCCGGCGAAACCGCATTCACCCGCAACGGTGCGAGTTCGACGGCCAGCGCACGCGTCAGTGCTTCCATCGCGCCGCAGACGCTTGCGCCGAACGCCCAGCCGCTATGCGGACGCAACGCCGCAATGCCCGTAGTCAGGACGATCGATCCACCCTTCGTCATATGCGGCGCGCCATGTTTGACGGCGGTAAGCGCCCCCCAGTAGCGGATATCGAATGCGCGCCGCGCCTCGCTTAGATCCGTCTTCGCAAGCTCTCCAAGCCGTAACGAATCGCCGGCGGTGAAGACGAGGTGATCGAAGTTTCCGGTGGCATCGAAGAACGACTGGATGGCGCGCTCGTCGGTGAGATCGAGCGCGTGGCCTTCCACCTTCGGTCCAAGCGATTCCGCCGCAGCCGCCACCCGTTGCGCGTTACTCGATGCAATCACGACCCGCGCGCCTTCCTCCACGGCGTACTCCGCGACCGTGTAGCCAATCCCTGACGAACCGCCGAGCACGACAATTTTCCTGCCCTCGAGCCGCCCGCTCACATCGATGTTCGTCATGACTCAAGCTCCCTTTTCGATCAGCGATTGCAGCACGGTATCGAGCGGAACACGGCCGCGACGCACCTCGTTTTGACCGCCTTCGAAGCAAATCCATTCTTCGTTGAACCCGTCGATCATCTGCATGCGCGGCAGCGGATTGGTCATGCCCTGCGAGCGGAAAAGGCCTTCCCAAGTATCACGCGGCACGATGTTCATGCGGACATCGCGTCCGAGCAACCGTCCAAGGCTCGCGGCGATCATGTCCGGCGATACGCGCTGCGTCCCCTCAAGCTCAATGACCCGCCGACCCGTCCACGTCTCGCGCAACAAATCTGCTGCAACCCGGCCGATATCGGCGGTGGCGACCATGGGAACGAGTTTGTCGAGCGGCTGAAGGAAGCTCGGGACGATACCCGTTTCACGGGCCGGCGCAATATCCCAGGCTGCGTTTTCGATGAACCACGCAGCACGAAGAAACGCGACCGGCATGGGCAAAGTGCCGAGTTCCTGCTCCATGATCTGGAGCTGGTTGAGCAAGTTGGGCTGTGTGGCTTGCGCGCCGATGGTCGAGAGCACCACGACCTTTTTCGGCCTGGCTGCGGCAAGCGCGGCCCGCAGCGAAGCGATCGCCTTGCGCGCCTCGGGAAATCCCTGCGTCGGATCGAAGGTCGGCGGCAATAGGACGAATACGCCTTCCGTGCCTTCGAACGCGTGCTGAAGCGCGTGTTGATCGTTGACGTCGGCGACCGCTACTTCGCAGCCCTCCTTCGCCCACGCTTCTCCTTTTGCTGCATCGCGCACCACGGCGCGGACATCGTGACCCGATGCGAGCAGCAAACGTGCGACGACTCCCCCGACCTGACCCGTGATTCCGGTGATAGCGAACATGGTGTTCTCCTCAAAAGACCGACAGCGGACGCTGCGTTGAGAAGAAGTGTGGGCGTTTGAAAGGCGTTTAGCGATAACCTACCTGTCATTTAATTAATGACACGATGTCATTTATCATTTTTTTCATATGCTGTTACAGCAAATACGGAAAAGCCGTTCCAGCGCGAACTGGAACGGCTTTTAAGCGCTTAAAGCAATGCTTACTGGCGCACGCCTTCAGCCTGGATATGCAGCGTCGTCTTCATCTTGAAGCCGTATGCCTTGCCGTAGTCCACACCGAAGTCAGCGCGATCGAATGTGCCCGTCGATTCCGTGCCGCACACTTCTTTCTTCATCATCGGGTTCGTGAAGCACTTGAACGATTCGATCTTCAGGTTCACCGGCTTCGTCACGCCGTGCAGCGTCAACTCGCCGATCACTTCCACCGGCACGTCGCCCTTGAACTTCATCGACGTGCCCTTGTAGGTTGCCGTCGGGAATTTTTCGGTATCGAAGAATTGCGCGCTCTTCAGTTCACCATCGAGTTTCTCATTGCCGATGTTGATCGACGTCATGTCGATGGTCGCTTCCAGCGTGCCCTTCTTCGCTTCGCGATCGATCGTCACCGTGCCGCTGCTTTTGTCGAACTTGCCACGCCACACCGAGATGCCGCCGAAGTGATCGGTCTCGAAGCTCGGGTACGTGTGGTTCGGATCGAGTTGGTACGTGACTTCAGCGGCCATTGCGTTAAACGATGCCGCCACGAACAACGCGCCTGCTGCCGCGATCAAAAGGTTCTTTTTCATGTGTTTTCCTG
>NZ_JBSIPA010000508.1:0-4535 GCF_053574605.1 Caballeronia sp. M23-90
TGGCTTCGGCGTGACCGCGACGCCCAAGCACGTGGTCGCGGCGCTGCGGCTCGTCGAACGCACTACAGTGCTTTGGCTCGTGCTGTTGCTGGTGCTGGCTTTCATGGGCGCGGGGTTTCATGGCTGAACCGATACGACACGGCGGCAATCTGCGCGAAGCCGCGCGGCGGTATGGGATTGCGCTGGAGGACTGGCTGGATTTGTCGACGGGGATCAATCCGCGGGCCTATCCGGTTCCCCCTGTTCCCGTCGATGCCTGGCGTCGCTTGCCCGAAGACGCCGATGGTTTTGCCGAGCTTGCGGCGAGACATTACGGTGCGCCGGGCGCGTTGCCCGTTGCGGGAAGCCAGGCGGCAATTCGCGCATTGCCTTCATTGCTGCGAAAAGGCGTCGCGGCGGTTGCGCCGCTGACTTACGGCGAATATGCACCGGCGTTTGAACGCGCCGGGCATCGGATCGTGCCGCTGGATGTGACGTCCACGACTTTGCCGGAGGACGTCGATCACGTGATCGTTGCCAATCCCAACAATCCGACGACACAACAATCAGGCCGTGACGTCCTGCTCGGATGGCACGACCAACTGTCGGCACGCGGCGGTACGCTGATCATCGATGAAGCCTTCGCCGATGCATACAACGACGCTTCATTGGCATCCGAAAGTGACCGCGAAGGGCTGGTCGTGCTGCGTTCGGTCGGCAAGTTCTATGGCCTGGCGGGAATTCGCGCCGGGTTCGTGCTCGCGTCTCAGCCTTTACGCGACGCGTTGAACGAAACGCTCGGCGCGTGGACAGTGAGTGGTCCGGCACGGCATGCGGTATCGGCTGCGTTCAATGATCACGCGTGGCAAACAGCGACGCGCGAAGTGCTCGCTCACGATAGCGCGAGACTCGCAGCATTGATTCGCGCCCGGGGTTTCGAGGCTTTTTCGACGCCACTTTTTGCGTGGTTCGAAACCTCGAACGCGGCAGCGTTGCAACACACGCTGGCACAAAAAGGGATCTGGACGCGGCTGTTCGAGCATGGCAAATCGCCGAGTCTGCGGATCGGGCTGACGCGATCGGAAGGCGAATGGTCGAGGTTCTCAGAAGCGTTTAAAAAAGCCGCCGGCAACCAATGACATGACCTTCCGCCTCCTGGTCGCGCTGTTCTTTTTTGTCACCACGCAAGCCCACGCCCTCACCGTCACCGACGACTCCGGCGCGGCCGTCACGTTGAACGCACCGGCGCAGCGCATCGTCAGCCTCGCGCCGCATGTCACCGAGTTGCTCTACGCAGCGGGCGGCGGCGACCGGATCGTGGGCGCAGTGGAATACAGCGATTACCCGCCGCAAGCGAAATCGATACCGCGTGTCGGCGACAACAAATCGCTCGATCTCGAACGCATCGTCGCAATGAAACCCGATCTGATCGTCGTCTGGCGGCATGGCAATGCGCTGCGCCAGCTCGACCGGTTGCGCGAACTGCATGTGCCGATGTTCTTCAGCGAGCCGCACAAGCTCGAAGACATCCCCGCGACCATCGATAAACTCGGCGTCCTGCTCGGCACATCGAATGAAGCGAACACAGCGTCGAATGCGTTCCGTCACGACGTCGATGGTTTGCGGGCACGTTATGCAGACCAGCCGCCCGTGAGCGTGTTCTATCAGGTCTGGGACGATCCGCTGATGACGCTCAACGGCTCGAACACGGTGAGTGAAGTGATCGAACTATGCGGCGGCCGCAACGTATTTGCCGACCTGAAACCGCTTGTTCCGACGATCTCGACCGAAGCCGTCCTCGCTGCCGATCCTGAAGCCATCGTCACCGCAACGCCCGGCGCGACGAAATCGGAACGCGCGTTGCCATCGCTTGAAACATGGCGCAAATGGCCTTCGATGAAAGCCGTCGAGCGCGGCAATCTCTTCGGCATAGACGGCGATCTGATCAACCGGCCAACACCGCGTCTCGCGCTTGGCGCCAAGGCGCTATGTAAGGACCTGGACGCTGCCCGCGCCAGGCGTCCGAAGTAAGGTCACGCGTTCCATCGCACGAGCAGCCACTCGCCGCGCACGCGTCTGAGCCACACGATCGCGCTGAAATCCAGCGGCCATTGAATGACGTTCGCGCGTTTTATGCCGAGCAGATGGCCGGTGAGAACGCGTATGACGCCGGCGTGTGTGACAACGTGAACTGGTTCTTCGTTATCAGCGCTCAAAGCCGAATCCGCCCAACCGGCTACACGCCCGGCAAACTGCGCAACGCTCTCGCCGCCATGCTCGCGCGCATGCTCCAGATCTGCGGCCCATGCGTCGAGCATCGCGCGATCGAGGCCGTCCCAACGCTCACCTTCCCAGGCGCCGAAGTCGAGTTCCTGCAGGCGCGGATCGGTTTGGACCGGGCCTAATGATTCGGCCAGCAGACGGCATCGGCTTGACGGACTCGTGTACCAGGAGCCTTTGATGGCCGGCACCCTTAGCGCAGTCAAACGCTCGTCCAATAAACGCGCCGATTCCGCTGCGTCGCCGAGGAGCGGAACATCGGTACGGCCATAACAAATCCCGGCGTCGATACCCACAGCCGGATGGCGAATCAGGACGAGATCCATGCGAGTCCGATCAAGTAGATTGCGACTTCGAAAAGCTGCTGCGCGAAGCCGAGGCAGTCGCCGGTATATCCGCCGATGCGCTTGACAAAGTATCGCCCGATGAAAAACCGCATCACGACAAGCGCCACGAGCAGCACGCAGCCAAGCCGCCAGTCGGGCCAAAACAAGCACGGCAAGCCGATCACTGCGGCCAACGCGAACGCGCCTGAACCCATCTTCTGAGCGACCGGTTTCGCCTTGCCCTCGGCACGCACATACTCGAGCGTGCAGAGATAGCTGATCGCGAACGTGCGGCTCGCGGCATGCGCGCCGACGATCATCCATGCAGTGCGCAGCGGCAACGTGGAAGCCAGCGTTTGCCACTTCAACGCCAGCACCACGATCAACGCAATCGCGCCATACGCGCCGATGCGCGAGTCGTGCATGATGCGCAGCGCGTCCTCGCGGGTGTAGGCGCCGCCGAAGGCATCGGCGCAATCGGCCAGCCCGTCTTCGTGGAACGCGCCGGTCAGGAGCAGCGTTGCGGCCATCGATAACAACACCGCAACGCCCGCCGGAAAAACCTGCAACGCCGCAAGATAAACCACTGCGCCGACGCCGCCGACCATCACGCCGATCAACGGAAAATAGCGCGCTGCCGCGTTCAGGTAATGTGGCTCGAAGCCGACCCAGCGCGGCACCGGCACGCGGGTGAAGTACCCGAGCGCGGTGAAGAAATATCGAAGTTCCTGCGATAGCCGGTTCATGGCGTAATCAGGAGGCCTTATCCGATACGCCCGCCGATTCGAAACTCGCCATCTCGTTGATGAACGCCACGGCCGCACGCAACAACGGCAACGCGAGCGCAGCGCCCGTGCCTTCACCGAGCCTCAATCCGAGTTGCAGCAATGGTTTCGCATTGAAATATTCGAGCATTCGCGCATGCCCCGTTTCATCCGACGCGTGCGCGAACACGCAGTAATCGAGTACGGCGGGGTTGATGGCGTGCGCAACCAGCAACGCCGACGTGACGATAAAACCATCCACGAGTATCGTCATCCGCGCTTCGGCCGCGGCAAGAAACCCGCCGGCGATCATCGCGATTTCGAAGCCGCCAAAGGTGGCGAGCGTATCGACCGGGTCCGGCGAAATTGCGTGCTTTTTCAGCGCTGCAGCGAGCACGTCGCGCTTGCGGTTGAGGCCGGCGTCATCAAGACCTGTGCCTCGTCCCACGCACGCGTCGATCTCGAGCGCGCACAGCCGGCTCATCAAACAAGCCGCCGCCGATGTATTCGCAATCCCCATCTCGCCGAAGCCGATCACGTTCGTGCCGAGCGCCGCGTGATGCCGCACACGTTCTGCGCCCTTTGCGATGGCTTGCAACGCTTCGTCGCGTGTCATGGCCGGATCGTGCGCGAAGTTGCGCGTGCCGCCGCGACGGATGGCGGCATCGACGAAACCTTCCGCTGCAGGCGATGCACTCGCCACGCCCGCATCCACGACTTCGAGCGTCATGCCCGACGCCTTCGACAACGCGTTGATCGCCGCCCCGCCCGCGATGAAATTCGCGACCATCTGTACGGTCACTTCTTGCGGGAACGGACTCACGCCTTCGGCCGCAATGCCGTGATCACCCGCGAAAACGATCATTGCCGGACGTTCGATACGCGGTCTCGCCGTCCGCTGGATCAGCCCGATTTGAAGCCCTAGCGACTCCAGCCGTCCGAGACTGCCGGGCGGTTTTGTCTTTGTATCGATGACATGTTGCAGCTCGGCTGTCATCGACCGGTCGAGCGGTTCAACGCGGGGAAATGTATCGGGCATGGTCGTGTTCATCGTTGAGGTGAGCGCATCGCGGGCACGAGCGCTTCGTGTCCGTCCTGCTGAATCAAGGTTAGCGGATAGCCAAACGCAACACTCGCGCGCTCGGGCGTGAGGACTTCGCGGACCGGGCCGGCATGCGCGTGGCCA
>NZ_JBSIPA010000509.1:0-4512 GCF_053574605.1 Caballeronia sp. M23-90
TTACGCGTGGAGCACGTCGCCGTTGCGCCGGTATGTCGACCTGGTCAATCAATGGCAGTTGCTCGCGTGCGTGCGGCATGGCGTGACGGCGGCGCTCGTCGCGCCGTTCAAGCCGAAAGATGCCGATCTGTTCGCGGTCGTCCAGGGATTCGATGACCAGTATTCCGCCTACGCCGATCATCAACGGCGCATGGAATTCTTCTGGTGTCTGCGCTGGCTGAAGCAGGAGAACAAGAAGCAGGTCGTGGCGGCGGTGGTGAAGGACGATCTCGTGCGCCTCGATGAAATCCCGCTGATGCTCCACGTCCCCGGGCTCGGCGTGCATGCGCGCGGAACGAAGGTGATGCTGGAAGTGATGAATCTCGATGAACTCACCGTCGAGGCATCGTGCCGCTTGTTGCACGTGATCGATGCACCTTCGGGCGCGGCAACGCAGCCGGAAGAGCCGGAAGAAGAGCTGGTCGAAGCGGAAGACCTGAGCGCCGAAAGCGAGGCCGAGGCGCAGGCGGAAGCCACGCCTGCGGAAGAGCCGCAACCGGCTGGCGAAAACACGCCGGACGCGACGGAGCCCGCGCAATGACATCGGGCGTTCGGGGCGAGGGCATCGACCAATACGCGGTGATCGGCAATCCGGTCGCGCATAGCAAATCGCCGTGGATTCACGCACGCTTCGCCGAGCAGACCGGCGAGCGGATCGAATACGGGCGCGTGCTGGGAACCATTGGCGAATTTGCCGGCGATGTCCGCGCTTTCGTTGAAACAGGCGGTCGCGGCATGAACGTGACCGTGCCGTTCAAGCTCGACGCACACGCTTTTGCCAACACGCTCACGCCGCGCGCTGCGGCGGCGGGCGCGGTGAACACCCTGGCGTTCAACGCGGATGGCGTGCATGGCGACAACACCGATGGCGTCGGCCTCGTGCGCGATATTGAAGGGAATCTGGGCGTTGGCTTGAAGGGCGCACGCGTGTTGTTGCTCGGCGCCGGCGGCGCGGCGCGTGGTGTCGTGTTGCCCATGCTCGATTGCGGCGTTGCAGCGCTGACGATCGTGAACCGGACGGCATCGAAGGCGCAAATACTGGTCGATCATTTCTCCGATGCCGCCCACGCCGCAAACGTGCGGTTCTCGGGCGGCGGCGCGGACAGCGTGGAAGCGGGCCCGTACGATGTGATCGTCAACGCGACGGCCGGCAGTCTGGACGATGCACTGCCCACGTGCGACGACGCCTCGTTCGGCCCCGGCACACTCGCCTACGACATGATGTACAGCGCGCAGCCGACCGTCTTCATGCGCCACGCCGAAACCCTGGGCGCGCGTTCATCGGATGGACTCGGGATGCTCGTGGAACAGGCTGCGGAATCGTTTTTCCTGTGGCGCGGGGTGCGTCCGGACAGCGGCGCGGTGCTGCGGGCGTTGCGGCTGGAGTTATCGAAGTCAATTTGAAGCGGCTGGCCTTCTCAACAGAACAAGCACGATGACAAGAACAAAATCGCCCGTGCGTCTCGGGCCGGCCCGATGGATTGTCTATGGCATCTCGGTGATGATGATTGCGGTCATCGCCACGCAGGTCTACTTCTTCGCGATGGTCGGCATCTACACGGTGGTGAATCCATCGTCCACGGCGTTCATGCGTTCCGATGCCTGGCGGCTTGCGCAGGATCGTCCCGATCTTTCCATTCAGCGCACGTGGGTTCCGTACGACCAGATTTCGCGGAATCTGAAGCGCGCGATCATTGCGTCCGAGGACGCGAACTTCGTCAACAACAACGGTTATGAAACCGATGCCATCCTGCAAGCCTGGGAGAAGAACAAGGCGCGCGGGAAAATCGTGGCGGGCGGCTCGACCATCTCGCAGCAACTGGCGCGGAACCTGTTTTTATCGCGGGAAAAGAGTTATGTGAGGAAGGCGCAGGAACTCGTGATTACATCGATGCTCGAGTTCTGGATGGACAAGGAGCGCATTTTCGAGATCTACCTGAATTCGGTGGAGTGGGGCAACGGCGTGTATGGCGCCGAAGCTGCGGCGCGTTATTACTACAAGACGTCGGCATCGAAGCTGACCGCGTGGCAATCGGCGCGGCTGGCGGTGATGCTGCCAAGGCCGAAATACTTCGATGAACATCGCGGGTCCGCGTATCTGTCGCAGCGGGCGGGGGTAATTGCGAGGCGCATGGGGGCGGCGGAGTTGCCGCAGTGAGTGCGCTTGTGCGTTGATCGGGATGCGGCGCGTGACGAAGGAACGGAAACCCCGCTTGGCAGGGTTTTTTATCTGGCCGTCTACACAGTCCGGTTCCGCTAAGGACAAATTGTTCTGAGAATGTGGAAACTATCCACCAGGCAGCGGCCCAACGCCGTTGTTTTCGTATATAGAAACTAAAGGTCAGTGATGAACTCCCACCGATTAGTTTCTTTAAAAGGAAACTATAATGTGGAGTGGGTGTCCAACTTTCATTGTTTCCATATTGCATAACTATGGCTCGATCACTGTCTCCGCATGATCCCAATGTCACAGCGCTCGCCCGAGACATGGCTGCGCTCGGCGCCTTGGTACGCAATCGCCGACTTGAGCAGGCCATGCGCATCGACGACGCCGCCGATCTGCTAGGGGTGTCCGCAAGCGTGCTTTCCCGGCTCGAGAACGGGCATCCGGTCGGCTCGGATCGGCTGCTCCGAGTGCTCGAAGGGTTCGGTTTGATCATGCTGGTGCTTCCGAAGAACGAGTCGACGACCGCATTGCGCGCTTTGAATGAGCCGACCAGTCATGCGAAGGCGTCCCTCCGGGGAGGCCAATCCTGATGGCGCATGTGCTCAACGTTTCCACGCAGGACGGCCCGGTAGGGCAACTAGGCTTCGAGTCGCAGCAAGACGTCTACAGCTTTAAATACGATGAAGCCTGGCAGGCCAGGGACGCCGCTTTCCCGCTTTCGCCGCATATTCCGATTTCGGGCGAGCAGCCGAAACTCGGGACCGTGCATCGCTTCCTCGCAAACCTGCTTCCTGAAGGGCGTGCACTTGAAGTCGCCTCGGTCATGCACCAAATGTCGAAGGACAACACTTTTGGCTTGATGCACATCCTGGGGAAAGAACCGGTCGGCGCGTTGAGTTTCACGGCCCCGGCGCAAAACGCTGCGGCCGGCGAAGAGGGCGGCGTAAATGCGGAGGCGGAGTACACGGCCGATCAGCAGGAAGGCGCGCCATCCGTGCGTCGAATCGTCCTCAACGATGAATTGAGCGACCGTATTCGTCGTCGGGATGAAATTCCCTTCCCGGTATGGGATCGCAAGCTCCGGCTGTCAGTTGCGGGCTTCCAGGACAAGTTGCAGGTGCTGGTCGAAGGTGAATCAATTTCGCTTGTAGATGGCGGCCCCATCAGTTCCACGCACATCCTCAAGCCGGAGTCGCTTAACCCCGCATCCGCCTTCATGGTGGCGAACGAGCACTACTGCATGACGCTGGCCGCGCGCATCGGATTGCCGACGGCGGCCGTTGAGATTCGCCGAATTCCGGAACCCATACTGCTTATCGAGCGATTTGACCGGCAGGCAGAACTTGATCCCGCTGACGGCGTCACGGCGCTTCGAGTTCGCCGCACGCACGTCATTGACGGGTGCCAGGCCCTGGATCTGCCTGTGAGCCTCAAGTACGAGCGCAACTTCGGCAACGCTCCGGCGGTTCGTAACATCAGGGAGGGCGCGAGCTTCGAAAAGTTGTTCTTGCTCGAGCGACACCTGGAGAATCCTGCTCAGGCTCGCCAGATCATGCTGCGGTGGGCGCTATTTCAACTCTTTATCGGCAACAGTGACGCCCACGGCAAAAACCTGTCTTTTCATGTGCGGCCTGCGGGTTTGTCGCCCGCGCCTTTTTATGACCTTGTCTCCGTCAATGCCTATGGAGACGCGGTCGAACAAGACATGGCGCTGGCTTACGGCGACGCCTTCCGGCTGGACGAGGTCACGGCGTTTGAGCTTGCGGACTTTGCAAACCGAACCGGTACGCCCCGACCGCTTCTTGCACGCGAACTGACGCGTATGGCGCTTGCAATAAAGCGCGTCTCCGCAGACTTGGCGCGTTCGGAGATCTACGTGGCCGAGGAGAGGCGACTGGTGCAGCGCATTCACGGCTTCGTGACCGTGCAGGCCGATAAGCTGTTGCAACTGGCTCCCGCGGTACCCCGAATCGACCGGTCGCTGCTGTAGAGGGTTCATCTGGAACTCAGCAAGCAAAACCCCGCCCGGCGGGGTTTTTTGCATTTCATCCCAACGTGACGAAACAAACTCAATGCTCCCAATATGTGAACACATCAATCACATATTGAATAATTCAGCGACGCGGCTCTAAAATCCGATCACAGCCAAACGGCAGTTCCATGAGCCTCGGGTAATCCCGAAGGCCTCATGCAACGACAAAAGCAATCGGAGACGTGTCATGAAATCGCCAGCGCAATCGCATCTGCTCGAGCATCCGCGCGTCCAGCACTCCTTACTGATGAAAACCCGCACTGTCTCGTTGGCG
>NZ_JBSIPA010000050.1:0-23340 GCF_053574605.1 Caballeronia sp. M23-90
TCACTCATGCGCGCGTAAGCGACGAGGCGTTGGCGCGCTCACGCCTGGGCGGTGTGGGTTATCACCCTTCGCTGCTGCCTCGTCACCGCGGCATTGCGGCGGTCGAGTGGACCATCCTGGAAGGCGACCCGATCGCCGGTGGCTCCATTTACCATCTCTCGCACGGCTGGGATGCGGGCGCGATTGCCGCGCAGGACTGGTGCTTCGTCAAGAAGGGCGAAACCGCACGGGAACTCTGGGAGCGCGCCAACGCCTCGTCGCTTACGCGCGCATGAGTGTGCGCGGCGATGATCAGACCAGTGTCTTCGGGAATGGCGCTGCCGTCGATGAACTTCGGATTCTCGTGGATGAAGGTCGGCAAGTTGGCCGCCCGGGCAGCCACGGCGAGGCGGTCGTCGGCGGCGGGCGCCACCACGCCGGCGATCTCGATTCCATCGGCCAGAAACGCTTCCAGCACCAAGGCGCCGAAATACCGCGATCCTACGATCGTGCATTTCATCAAGCTGTCTCCTATCCAACAGGGTTGATTGTGCGCGTGCAGCCGGCCAGGGCCGGCGCCGCTTTATTGAATCGAGCCCACATTGTCATATGAACAGCCGTCCGAATCCACACGGGGTGGCTTGCCTGCCCTCAGGGTTTGAGGACGACCTTGATGCACCCGTCTTCCTTGTCGCGGAACGTCTTGTACATCGCAGGACCGTCTTCCAGCGAAACCGTGTGGGTAATGACGAAAGACGGATCGATCTGGCCTTCCTGAATGCGGTTCAGCAAATCGTCCGTCCAGCGTTTCACATGAGTCTGGCCCATCTTCCAGGTCAGTCCCTTGTTCATCGATGCACCGAACGGGATCTTGTCGATCAGGCCGCCATACACCCCTGGCACGGAGAGGATGCCTGCCGGACGGCACACGTAGATCATTTCGCGCAGCACGTGCGGACGGTCAGACTCCAGCATCACGGCCTGCTTGACGCGGTCGTAGACGGCATCGACAGAACGGGTTGCATGCGATTCCATGCCGACCGCATCGATACACTTTTCCGGGCCCTTGCCATTGGTCAGTTCCTTTAACCGGTCGAGGACGCTTTCTTCGTCGAAGTTGATGGTGATTGCGCCGCCAGCCTTCGCCATGGCAAGGCGTTCGGGCACCCGGTCGATCACGACGACCTGCTTTGCGCCCAGCAGCACGGCGCTGCGTATCGCCATCTGGCCGACCGGGCCCGCGCCCCAGATTGCGACTGTGTCGTCAGGCTGGATGTCGCAATTGACCGCCGCTTGCCAGCCAGTCGGAAAGATATCGCCCAAAAACAGGACTTGTTCGTCGGTCAGGCCGTCCGGAATCTTGACGTGGGTGGTGTCGGCCATGGGCACGCGGACGTACTCAGCCTGGCCGCCCGCATAACCGCCGGTCAGGTGCGAGTAGCCGAACAGCCCCGCCGTGGTGTGGCCGAACACCTTGTCGGCCTTGTCCTTGTTACGGTTGCTGCGTTCGCAAACCGAAAAATTGCCGCGTTTGCACTGGTCGCAATCGCCACAGAAGATGGTGAAGGGAACCACGACCCGGTCGCCAACCTTGAGCGCCTTGTTGTCCTTGCCTACTTCGACCACTTCGCCCATGAACTCGTGGCCCATGATGTCGCCGCTTTCCATCGTCGGCATGAAGCCGTCGAACAGATGCAGGTCGGAGCCGCAGATCGCGCAAGTCGACACCTTGATGATCGCGTCGCGCCCCTCTTCCATGACCGGATCGGGCACCGTGTCACATCGAATGTCGTGTTTTCCATGCCAGCGCAAGGCTCTCATTTGCAGCTCCTGAATGTTCGTTAGCCGGGATCCGTGAGCACCCTTCAGCCGTCTCACTGTCGGCCACGACAATTCAGCAATACCCATTCCAAGCGCACTAACGCGACTTCAGCGAGCCGCGCACACATTCGTCAAATCGACGTCACCACCATGGCGACCGAAATCACCAGCATGACGGCCGTCGCAATCCAGCCGAGCGCGCGCAGCCAGCCCCGAGCGGCGAATCTCCCCATGATGTCCGGGCGGCACGCGATTTTCATCATCACGAACATCACGGGCACCGCGACCACGCCATTGAGCACCGCGCTCCAGTAGAGCGCCTTGATTGGATTGACGGAAGTGAAATTGATGACCATGCCGATCAGCGTGGCAATCGCGATAGTCGCGTAAAACGCCTTCGCTTCCTGCATCTTGCGGGTGAAACCCACCGGCCAGTCGCGCGCCTCGCCGATCGCATAAGCCGCCGATCCGGCCAGCACCGGCACGGCCAGGAAGCCGGTCCCGATCAGCCCGACCGTGAAAAACAGCGCAGCGAACGGGCCGGCAATCGGCCGCAGCGCCTGGGCTGCCTGCGCGGAGGTTTCAATATCGACAATGCCGCCCGCGTGCAGCGTCGCCGCCGTGGTCGCGAGGATCGCCAGGGCGACCATGTTGGATAGCCCCATGCCGGCCATCGTATCGACTTCTATTCGATGCAGCGCCGCCGGACCCTGCTCGGGTGCATCGAAGAGATCCACGCGCCGTGGATGCACGCGCATGTCCTCGACTTCTTCGCCGGACTGCCAGAAAAACAGATAGGGGCTGATCGTGGTTCCGAACACGGCAACAACAGCAGTCAGATATGCCGATGTCCAGAGCGGACGCGGAATAAACAGGCTGCTTGCGAGCCGGGACCAGTCGACATGCGCCACGGCCAGCACGGCGAAATAAGCAAACAGGGAGAGCGTGAACCACTTGAGCACGGCCACGTAGCGTGTGTATTGCAGCAACAACTGCATGGCGACGCAGATCACTGAGAACAGCAGCACATACAGCCATTTGGGACCCGGCAGTAAAAGCGAGAGTGCATCGGCCATGGCGCCCAGATCGGCGCCCACGTTGACGATGTTCGCAATCAGCAGCAGCACGACGATCCATTGCAGCAGCCATGCCGGATAGTGCCGGCGCAGGACGCCCGCAATGCCGTGGCCGGTAGTGCGGCCGATGCGGGCGCTGATCATCTGGATGGCGACCATCAACGGATAGCTGAAGAGCAGCGTCCACGACAGCCCATAGCCGAAGGCCGCGCCCACCTGGCTATACGTGGCGATGCCGCTGGGGTCGTCGTCGGAGGCGCCTGTAATGAGGCCGGGACCCAGCACGCCCAGCAGATGCGGTTTGGTCGGGCCTATTACGGGATCGGGACCTTCTGCATCGTAATCCGGTAAGGGCTTGTTCATAATGGCCTGTTGCCTGGTTTTTCGTTTGTATCGAACGTTCGGCCCGCGCGTCTGAAGTCACGCCACCGTCATTCGATGAAACAAGACTTGTTTGACTGAATCGAGTACGAGGGCGAGCACCGCCGCGGCGCCCAGCAAGCCGAGAATGACGACGAGCGGCACGGCATCCATCAGAACGCCGTTGATTGCCAGGATGCTGATGAACGTCAGATCCACCATGGACGACAGGATCAGCCATTTCCCCGGCACCGAACTCCAAAGATGTTCCCGTTCCCGCGCGACATAAAAGACCGCCTGACCGCTGAATACGAGCGTCACGACTGCCACTGTGCGCAGCATGCCGGTGTCGAAGCCCAGTGCAAATTTCGCCGTCGCGAGGCATGCGACGCAGAACAGCAGATCCACGATTCCCAACACGATACCCGCGATGGTCAGGTTGCGGATGCGCCAGATGTTCGGGCGTGGCGAGGGGCGCACGTTATCGGTGGAAGACGACATGGCCAGGAAGTCGCCGGTCACCATCATCAGCACCATGAGCGCCGGTGTGAGGATCGCGTGACCCGTCAGAATCAGGCCGACGGCAAGGAACAGGACCTGCACGATCTTGTGGATGATCGAGCGCAGCGTGTAGGTCAGGATGCGCTGGAACGTGGTCCGGCCTTCCTTGACCAGCGCGACGATACCGCCAAGGCCCGCTTCCGTGAGCACGACGCCCGCGGCCGATTTCGCGACATCCGTGGCCGTCGATACCGCAATGCCCATCTGCGCCTGCCTTAACGCGGGCGCGTCGTTCGCGCCATCGCCGCACATCCCCACGATATGTCCGCGCTGCTGCAGTGACTTGACGAGCTGGTACTTGTCCTCCGGCAGCACGCCCGCGAAGACCGCGTAGCTTTGCGCATTCATGTCGGCGGGAATCGGGCTCTTGTCCCAGACAGCGCCCTTGATGCCAACCGATGCCGCCACTGTTTCCGCGGTCTTGCGCGCGTCGCCCGTCACCATGACCGTGCGCACGCCGAGCCCGTCGAGTTCGGTGACCAGCGCAGCGGAGTCGTCGCGGGGCGGATCGCTCAGGGCGATAAACCCGGCTATCGTCAGGGCACCGGATGTTCCCGCCGCGACGGCCAGTACGCGTAACCCCTTGGCCTCGAATTCATCCACGATTGGCGCAGCATTCGCGCTCGGCTGCGCAAGTGCCGCAATGGTCGGGAATGCGCCTTTCAGGACGCGTTGTTGCGCGCCGTCTGCACCGCGCACTGTGGCTTCGGAGCGTTTCAGGGCGGGATCGAAAGGGATGAACGTGATCAACGCCGGGATGTCCTTGACCGGCTGGCTTGCCGATGCGCGGCGGATGGCGGTATCGACGGGATCCCGGCCGCCGTCCGAACTCGCGGCCGCGGCCAGTGCCAGGACGTGGGCTTCGTCGTAGGGCGGCAGCGCGCGAACGTTGATCACCGCGAGTTCGTTGCGTGTCAGCGTGCCGGTCTTGTCGGAACAAAGGATGTCGATGCCGGCGGCTTCATCGACGGCTGAGAGGCTTGTCGGCAAGACGCCGCGGCTTGCGAGCGAGCGTGCGCCGACCGCGGCGGCGAGCGTGAACATGGAAGGCAACGCCACGGGAATCGACGATAAAAGCGCGACGAGCAGCAGCGGCACGACCTCGCCGATCGGCATGGAAACCGAAAAGGCATAGATGCCAAGAAGCAGGGTCACCGCGCCGTTGAACAACACCAGATTACGCACGACACGCAGGACCGTCTTCTGTTGCGAGCTTTCAACCTTGGCCGTGCGCACCAGCTCCGCCGTGCGGCCGAACTTCGTACGCTCGCCGGTTGCGATCACTTCCGCCACGGCTTCGCCGCGACGCACCAGCGCGCCGGCAAAGGCCAGCGATCCCGCGCCGGATTCGGTGGCGGCGGATTCGCCGGTGAGCATCGACTGGTCGAGCAGGACGGAGCCGGCGCTCAGCCGGACATCGGCGGCAACGACGGTGCCAAGCGACAGCTTGACGATATCGCCCGCCACTAGCGCAGCCGCCGGGACGGTGGTCCACTGGCCGTCGCGACGCACGGCCGCGATCAGCGCGAGACGTGACTTGAGGGCATCGACGGTGGCTTGCGCCTGACCTTCCTGGAAGAGCCCGAGCCCTGCGTTGAAGAGCAGCAACAACAGGACGATACCCGCGCCAACATAATCGCCCAGTCCCAGTTGCAGGACGATTGCCGCTTCGAGCATCCACGGAACCGGTGCCCATAATTTCCGGACCGCGCGCCATAGCGGGTGAGGCGTGATATCGGCGACGGCGTTCGCACCGTTTTGTGTGAGCCGCAGCGCGGCTTCGGCCGTGCTGAGGCCGGCGGCACCGGTTGTCTTGAGCTTCGGCGCACCCGCTTGCGGGACCGAAAGGGTGATGCTGTCATCGGCCGGGCCGGGCGAAGAGACGGTCAAGGGATGCTCCACGAGTCAGTCGCGCCCAGGGTCCTGCTCGAGCTTGCGGCGAGGTTCGATGGAACGGCGTGTCGCCGTTCTGTACAGTTGCCTGGCATGATTTTCCGATTCCAAGAGGAGGAGGTCGATCACGCGCTGGATCAAGCCCGGCGATGAACGAATGAGGACCATCCTTGAAGGTAGTCCACATCGCCACTCCCCGGTTGACCCAGGTCAACACACAGCCCTTACTGAGCGACCTGACCGGCCGGTTCCATTTCTTCGGCGAGCGGCGCGATGCCGCGTTCGGCAAGCACGTCGTCCAATGAAGAACGCAACAGGTCGATGGCCCGCATCAACCGGCCCGGAACGGAACCATGGACGAACCACACATCGACTCCGGTGCGGAAATCGGTGGTATCGATGATCTGCAGCGCCGCCCGGTGCGAACTCCTCTCCAGTATGTCCGGCGTGACAAGCCCGATACCCAGCCCGCGTGCAACAAGGGACAGTTGAAGTTCGGAGCCGAACGCTTCGACCGCGACGTTCAACGGCAGGCCGGCAGCTTGCAGCGCGCGCCTCAACACCGAGCGCATTCCGCAGCCATCCTGATTCAGCACCCATTCGTGGCGGCTCAACTCTGCGAGCGTTGCCGGCACATCAGGAAGCCCGAGGGAACGCGCCGCGACAATCACCGTCGGCACGAACGCGAGGCGTGCTGCGTGCAATGCCTCCGGCGGCGCGAAGCCGGGTGGCATCAATACGATTGCTGCATCGAGCGATCCGCGTTCGACGCCTTGCACGAGTGATGGCGACCAGCCCGCCGTGACACGCAGCGTCAGTCGCGCAAACATGCAGCGCAGACGGTCAACGGGCTTCTCCAGCGCCACTTCGCCGAGAAAGGGCGGCATCCCGATCCGCATTTCGCCGGACGGTTCGCTGTCGAGCGATGCAACCGACAACAAGTCGTCCACCGCGCGCAGCACGGTTCGCGCGAGCGCATACACCTCGTTGCCGGCAGCCGATGGCTTGAGCGGCTTGCTCTGACGCTCGAGCAGTTCCACGCCCAGCATGGTCTCGAGGTTTTGCACGCGCCGCGTCAAACCCGGCTGCGTGAGATGGAGCTTTTCCGCGGCACGAACCATCGAACCGCTTTCTACGACTGCGACAAACGCCTGCAAGTCCCGCGTGTTCACAATTAACTCGCATAATCATTATCAACATTTTTCAATTGTCGCATAATGTTCGCGTCGTTAGGATGCTTCTCTGATCCAGTCCAGAGAAAACATTCGATGCTTCCCACCGCAGAAACCACCCCCGTCGTCAGTAGGGTGCCGAAAGCCGACGCCACCCCTACGCTCACTGTCCCGCTGACCGTTTTCTTCGCGACCGCAGTCGGCGTGATGGTGATGAACCTGTTTGCCGCTCAAACGCTGACCGGCGCGATCGGCTTGAGCCTGCACCTTGCACCGCAGTTCGCCGGCCTCGCTGCCATGCTGCCGCAACTTGGCTACGCAATCGGACTGGTGCTGCTCGTGCCGCTATGCGATCTGCTGGAGAACCGTCGGCTTATTGTGTGGACGCTGGCTTGCGGGGCCGTCTTTCTCGCAATCGCGATGGTCGCCGACTCGCGCGTCTTGTTTCTCGTCGCTGTATTGCTGGCAGGCGTTGCGTCCAGCGCCATCCAGATGCTCGTCCCGATGGCCGCTTCAATGGCGCCGGAAATTCATCGCGGACGCGCGGTCGGCAATGTGATGAGCGGCTTGATGCTCGGGATCCTGTTGTCGCGTCCGGCCGCAAGCCTGATAGCGGGGACAGTCGGCTGGCGTGCTTTCTACGGTCTCGCCGCGCTTACTGATGCGCTGGTCGCCGTCGTGCTGTATCTGAAGCTTCCCGTGCGCACGCCTGGTAACCGGACATCGTATTCCGCTCTCCTGTATTCGCTTTGGACATTGGTGCGCACCGAGCCTGTGCTGCAACGCAATGCTGCATCGGCGGCACTGGTCATGGGTGCGTTCAGCGCGTTCTGGACCGCGATCGGCCTGCGGCTCGTTCAACCGCCGTTCGGCTTCGGCATGAATGGCATTGCGTTGTTTGCGCTCGCCGGTGCGGCAGGAGCGATCGTGACACCGCTCGCCGGCCGTGCGGGCGACCGGGGATGGAGCCGCAAGATGCTGCTGGCCGGCCATCTGACGATGCTCGTTGCGCTCCTGGTAATCGGCGTGGCCGGTGCCGGCTGGGGAGGCTTTTCGGCGCAGGCCCATCCGGTATTGGCTGTCGCGATGCTGGTCGTAGGCGCGGGCGCGCTCGATGCCGGTGTTGTCACCGACCAGACGCTCGGCCGGCGGGCAATCAACATGATGGACCCGACTGCGCGCGGGCGACTGAATGGCTTGTTCGTCGGGATATTCTTTGTCGGCGGCGCGCTCGGCGCCGCATTGTCAGGCGCTGCCTGGGCGCTGTCCGGATGGTCCGGCGTCTGTGCGGTTGGGTTCGTGTTCACCGCCTTCGCTTTCGTTTTGCGGGCCGCGGGGGAGAGGAGCAAACCGCGCTTTGCCGCTCAGCAGAAGCAGTGACGATAAACATCCGGATCCTGTTCCGCTTCATGCGCCGATCATCCCGCCCAGGCATTGACCTCAAGAATCGCGTCGGCGAACGCATCCGGCGCCTCTTGCGCAAGGTTGTGACCGGCATTCGGAACCACGCGGTTCTCATGACGGCCCGTGAACCGCTTCAAGCCGGCCTGACTGCCGCCTGGAGGACTGACGCCATCGGCATCGCCTTGCAGCGTGACGGCCGGCACCGTGATGGATGGCATGACCGCCAAGCGGCGCTCTATGTCGTCGAATTGCGGATCGCCGTCGACGAGTCCATACCGATGCCGGTACGAATGGATGACGACATCGACGAAATCCGGATTGTCGAATGCAGCGGCTGAACGCGCGTACGTGTCGTCGTTGAAATGCCAGGTCGGCGACCACAATGACCATAACAGCCGGCAGAACTCACGACGATTCTCGGTCAGTCCGGCCCGGCCGCGTTCGCCGTGGAAATAGTACTGGTACCAAAGCCGGTATTCCTTCTCTGGGCTTTCGGGCTGCGTAGCGGCAGCCAGATTCTGGATGTTGTAGCCGTTCACGGAGACCAGACCTCGCGCTCTTGCCGGGTAGAGCGCTGCCACGATGCACGACGCGCGGCCGCCCCAGTCGTATCCGCCGAGCACGGCTTGTTCGATCTGAAGTGCGTCGAGCAGCGCCAGCAGGTCCGCCCCGAGCGCTGCCTGCTGACCTGACCGAGGTGTCGTCGACGCAAGAAAGCGCGTCGGTCCGTAGCCCCGCAGATAGGGCGTCAGGACCCGGGCGCCCTGGGCCGTCAGGCGCGGTGTGACGTCGTCGTAGGCGTGGATATCGTATGGAAAGCCGTGCGACAGGATCACCGGCCATCCGTTGGGATCGCCTTGTTCTTCGTAAGCGATGTCAAGCAAACCGGTTGCAATGTTCTTGAGCATGACGCCGTCCTGAGGATGAATTGTTCCGGCCGGAGCGTGGCGGATTTCGCGTGAATGCGCCACGGAAGGATATCGATCGTGTGGCCCGCAAGCAATCCAGATTTATTCGGGGTTCGTGTTAGTTTAACTTTCGTGATGGAGATCCTTGGGCTTGTTAACGGAGGGCGGCCCCAGCTGAGACTACGCCGAAACGGCCTTGTCATGACGACCAACGCGAACGGAAGCGTAGCTACCGTTCGCGTTGACCCTTTTGCATGTTCCACGTCACTTCGCAGTGTCGTGAAGGTCCGCTTGCGCCGGCACTCGCTCACCCGGATGTTTTGTTACAGCATGGACGTCCTGATTGCGCGCAACGGTGGCCGCGCTGGGCGGATAGTCGTTCTTCGTAGTCGGAATGATGCCATCGTGCCGCGCTTGTACCAGTTCCTGCTGCACTTGCTGGCGAGTTTTTCCGCTTGGCGGCGTTTGAGCAAACGCAACCACTGACGCGCATGTCAAAACCAGAACTGCGGGAATATTTTTCGACGCTTTCATAATTTGGTTTCTCTCGATTAAGGACCGCCGATGTGGCGGCTTGGAGAGAAGTTTGTACGGCCGACGGTGCACGACCATGATCGCGCCATGATAATTTTGTCATATAGAAAAAACTTATAGACCATTCAATACAGTTCGGACTTCTAAATCCGGATGACAAAAAAATCATCTGGTCGTCATGTTCACATGGGAAGCAACGCCTCAGACTGGGATCAATCGAAGACCGCTTCGGTCCGCATTGTCTGGAGGTATTCCTCATGAAACCAGCTCTCATTCTGATCGCCGTTTTTGCGGTAACCCTTTCCTCGAATAGCTTCGCGGATGGTGGGCACGACTATCCGCCACGTATCCTCGACAGACCGAGTTATCCCGCGCAGACGCCCGATGCCGGCCGAACGGACCCCTCCACCGAAAAGCTGCCTTCACAAGCGATGCCTGACGATGCGCTTCAGGAAAAGGTCGATGGTGCTAGTGCCGATCCCTCTGTCAGCAAGTTGATTCACAGGGTCGGGCCTTGATACCAGGGGCCGAAACGCGTTCCCCGCCAAAGACTTCACACGCCCTGCACGATCGTTACTAGGTTGAGGCCACCGCCCGCGTCCAAGAAAATCGATCGGCCGCGGGCGTTTGGGGAATCGCGCGTCCGCACTTGCCGCGTCATGCGTTCATCAACTCGTTGCACTATTAATCAAAGGTGCTGATCGTGAAATCAATCAAGCCGAATCCGGACCGTAAAGACAGTGCTGCAGAGTCTGCGCGTCCATTGCAATCGATCCGCGCCTTGAGCGTCTCGATCGTCTTGGCCACGGTCGTCATGTTGACGGGTTGCTCGTCTTTCGATGCAGATGGTCACAAGAACAGCGCCTCGTCAGCGACCCCTGCAGTCAAAAAGCGCACGCCTCAACTGAGGCCGGACTATCCGTGTCAGAACCTGCACGTTCGCTTGCCGTCGTGTCCCCCGCGTTGAGTTTCGCGCGGAAATTATCGTTTAAAGAGACCACCCGGGGATCAATCACGAACATGACAAAAATCTCATGTTCATCTCATCTTGGCAGCGTAGCCGGTTCGTATGATGACCCCACATATTCAAGAGTTAATCGAGTAAAGAAAATGCGTATACGCCTTTTAGGAGTGGCCGTATCGGCCACGCTTGCCGGCACGGTCGCAGCACAAACCACGGCGACAGAAAGTTCTCCGCCGCTGCGCTTTGATGCAGTCACGCAAACCGCAGGTAACACGGTTCAGACAGTGCCGTTGACGCTGGACGAAGCGCAGCGTATCGCGCTCGACAATAATCCGCTGCTGCTAAGCGCTCGCTCGGAAGCAGACGCAACGGCAGGATCTTATATGCAGGCCGGTGCTCGCCCGAATCCGGAAGTGTCATTCCTGCAAGAGGGATTCAAGAGTGCCGAACGGACTTCGACAGGGCTCTTGAGCCAGCGCATCGAACTTGCGGGTCAACGGTCCTACCGCCTGGATGCTGCCTCATACGCGCGGCAGGGTGCTCTCGCATCACTCGATGGACGGGTCGCCATATTGCACGCCGATGTGAGCACAGCGTTTTACGGGGTGTTGTTCGCGCAAAAGACAGTCGAACTCGCCCGGGACTCGGCCGACATTGCAACCCGCTCGGCGCAATTGGTCCAGCGACGTGCAACAGCGGGCAAAGTCTCCCCGGTTGAAGCAACCCGGGCGCAGGTCGCGGCAACCGAAGCTCAAATTGCCCTGACAAGCGCGAACGCGTTCGTTTCGGCTACGCGAGTAAAGCTTGCGTCGACCATGGGAATCCCTGATTTGACGGATCGAGTCGTGACTGGGGACGCCGAAGCGCTGCAGGTGCCTATCGGCTTGTCGGCGCTGCAACAGAGGATCGAAGATTCGCCGGCGGCCCGTCGAGCATTCGCAGAGATAGGCCGTTCCAACGCGATCCTGTCCCTCGAGCGCGCGAGGCGCACGCCGGACATCACCGTGAGCGCCGGCATGAAACGCATCGTCGCAGGCGGGATATCAAGCAATCAGGCTGTGGTCGGTATCTCGATCCCGTTGCCCATTTTCGATACCAATAGAGGCGCGGTGATCGAGGCCAGGCATCGTGCGGATAAAGCCAGCTCGGATCGTGACGGGGCGCTCGCGCAAATGCGCATGGACATCGCTCAAGCCTACGCGAGCTATGACGCGGCGAGCTCAGAGGCGCGGCGCTTGAAGAGCGAAGTGCTCCCAGCCGCTCGGCAGGCGCTGGACGCCACGTCACGCGGATTCGACCTGGGCAAGTTCGGTTTCATAGATGTCCTCGATGCACAACGCACGCTCTTCCAGACACGATCGCAGTACCTCAAGGCCTTGATCGCGGCGCGACAGGCTTACGCCGACCTCGAGCGCCTCGTTGGAAATATCGAACTGGCATCGTCTTTACCCCCCTCTGCACAACCCTAAGGCACGTCATGGCAAGCAAAAAAAGTCTGGTTCTGGCTGCCGGCGGATCTGCCGTCGTAGTTGCATTCCTGTTGTTGTCAGCGAACTACTTCGGCGCGGACATCAACGGCACGAGCGCAGCGAATGCCGCTCCTGCGACCGACCCGTCCGCGGGTCCCCGGGGAGGCACAGTGCTGACAAGCGGGACACAGTCCATAGAGGTCGTGTTTGTGGAGCAGGGTGACGCCGTGCAGCTTGAGGTATATCCCCTTTCTCAAAGCAAACCTGTTGGTCCCGCCGGTGTTTCCATATCTGGCGTTATAAAGCGCTATGACGGCAGCCAGCAACTGGTCGATTTGGTTGCATCCGGACAAAAATTTGTTTTGCCCGGACCGATTGCGAAGCCTCATGTATTCGACGTCTTGTTGAATGTCCGTGCCGCCGGCGCGAATGCGAGCTATGAGGTGTCTCGCGCAGACGGTGCAATTCGATTGTCGCCGGACCAGTTGAAGGCGTCCGGCATCGCGATGAAAAACTCAGGGCCGGCGTCGGTCGCCAGTTCGTTTGTTCTCCCGGGCGAAATCAGATTCAACGAAGATGCCACCGCGCATATCGTGCCTCGCGTCGCCGGAATCGTTGAGAAGGTCTCCGTGTCATTGGGTCAGCGTGTCGAGAAAGGCCAGGTGCTGGCGCTCATCGCGAGCACTGACCTTGCAGATCGCCGCAGCGAATTGCTGACAGCCGAGCGCAGGCTATGGGCCGCACAGGCCACGTATGCGCGGGAAAAAACGTTGTGGCTGGAAAAAATATCGGCTGAGCAGGACTATCTGCTGGCCGAGACACAGTTGCGCGAAGCGGAGATCGCGACTGCGAGTGCTCGCCAGAAGTTACTGGCACTCAATGCTTCTGCTGCCACTGGCGCGCTGAGTCGCTATGAATTGCGGGCGCCATTTACGGGCACGATCGTTGAAAAGCACGTCACTGTTGGCGAAGCGGTTGCGGCTGACGCGAATGTATTGGTCCTGTCCGACCTCAACACGGTATGGGCCGAGATGGCTGTGCCCGCACAACGGCTGAACGATGTCCAGGTGGGCCGGGAAACCACCATCAGTGCGGCGGCGTTCGAGTCAAAAGCCTCGGGGAAAATCGCGTATGTCGGGTCGCTGCTTGGTGAGCAGACCCGAACCGCACCCGCGCGGGTCGTGCTCGCCAATCCAGACGGATCATGGCGCCCCGGCATGTTCGTGAATGTCTCGGTAACTGCAGGTTCAAAGGACGCGCCTGTTGCAGTCGCCACCGACGCGTTGCAGGACATCGACGGCAAGCCTGCGATCTTCGTTCAGACCTCGAAAGGATTCGTGGCGCAAGGCGTCGAACTGGGCCGCCGTGACGACCGTTTTGTCGAAATCACCAAGGGGCTGAAGGTGGGTCAGCAGTATGCCGCTGCGAACAGCTTCGTTTTAAAAGCCGAACTTGAAAAAGGCAGTGCCGAAGGGCATTGAGCCAATTCCCGCCTCACGGTCATCGACCCCGACAACACCTTGACGGCTCACGGCCTTCGGGAAGGACACGTACCATGTTTGAGCGTTTGATTCGTTTTGCCATCGTGCACCGCTGGCTGGTGATGATCGCGGTTTTTGGCGCCGCGGCACTCGGCGTCTACAGTTATCAAAAGCTGCCGATCGATGCGGTCCCGGACATTACCAACGTCCAGGTCCAGATCAATACGGCCGCACCCGGTTATTCACCGCTCGAATCCGAACAGCGGATTACGTTTCCGGTCGAGACGGCCATGGCCGGTCTTCCCAATCTCCAGCAGACGCGCTCGATTTCCCGCTATGGACTGTCGCAAGTCACCGTCATCTTCAAGGAAGGCACCGACATCTATTTCGCGCGGCAACTGGTGAATGAGCGGATGCAGGAGGCAAAAGACAAGCTCCCGCCCGGCGCGACACCTGCTATGGGTCCCACCTCGACCGGCCTCGGCGAAATCTATCTCTGGACTGTCGAAGCAGATGCAAACGCGCGCAAGCCCGATGGAACCGCGTACACACCAACGGACCTGCGGGAATTGCAGGACTGGGTGATCAAGCCGCAACTTCGCAATGTGGCCGGCGTCACCGAGGTCAATTCGATTGGCGGCTTCGTCAAGGAATTCAGAGTCGCTCCCAACCCGACCAAGCTGATGTCATACGGTCTCTCGCTTGGCGACGTGGTTCGCGCGCTGGAGCGCAACAATGCGAACGTGGGCGCCGGCTACATCGAAAAGCGAGGGGAACAATACCTTGTCCGTGTGCCGGGACAGACCAAGTCGATCGACGACATCGCCAACGTCATACTGACCAACGTGGGCGGCGTGCCGGTGCGTATCAAGGACGTCGGCCAGGTCGAAATTGGCCGCGAGCTGAGAACCGGCGCCGCAACGGCCAATGGCGAGGAAGTGGTCCTCGGCACGGTGTTCATGCTGATGGGGGAAAACAGCCGGAAGGTTGCAAAAGCAGTCGCGAAGAAGATGGAGGACGTCAATCGCTCGCTGCCTGCCGGAGTTCGTGCCATCACTGTCTACGATCGTACCGTCCTGGTCGAGAAAGCGGTCTCTACAGTCAAAAAGAACCTGTTTGAAGGCGCATTGCTGGTGATCGCGGTCCTGTTCCTGTTCCTCGGCAACATTCGGGCGGCGATCATCACGGCAGCCGTGATTCCGCTTTCGATGCTGATCACGTTCACAGGCATGGTGAACGGCAAGATCAGTGCAAACCTGATGAGTCTGGGTGCACTCGATTTCGGCATCATCGTCGACGGTGCGGTCGTGATCGTCGAGAATTGCATTCGACGGTTATCGCACGCGCAAACCAAAGCGGGCCGGCCACTCTCGCCTGAAGAACGATTCGCAGAGGTGTTCGCTGCCTCTCAGGAGGCGCGCCGGCCTCTGATCTTCGGCCAGTTGATCATCATGGTGGTCTACCTGCCAATCCTTGCCCTCACAGGTGTGGAGGGGAAGATGTTCCACCCGATGGCGATCACGGTCGTCATCGCTTTGGCGGCCGCCATGGTGTTGTCGGTGACGTTTATTCCGGCTGCGGTGGCGCTGTTCATCGGCCGCCGCGTCGCCGAGAAGGAAAGCCGCGTGATGGGCTGGGCCAAACGTGCATACGAGCCGGCGCTGCACGCATTCCTCGCGCGTCCCAAGCGGGTGTTGGGGGGAGCGGTCGTCATCGTCATGTTGACCTTGTTGCTCACGATGCGGCTTGGAAGCGAATTCATTCCCAGTCTGAACGAAGGCGACATGGCTCTTGCAGCGGTGCGCATCCCGAGTACCAGCTTGACTCAATCCGTCACGATGCAGAAAGCGGTCGAGAAGACGCTCAAGGAACGCTTCCCGGAGATCGAGCGCGTGTTTGCAAGAACCGGGACCGCGGAGATTGCCGCCGACCCGATGCCGCCGAACGTCTCCGACGGGTACATCATGTTGAAGCCGGCGGATCAATGGCCAGATCCGAAAAAATCGCGTGAGGCGCTGCTCGCGGAAATGCAAGAGGTGGTCGAGACGCTCCCTGGCAATAACTTCGAGTTCTCGCAGCCGATCCAGCTCAGGTTCAACGAGCTGATCTCGGGCGTGCGAAGCGACGTCGCGGTAAAGATATTCGGCGATGACATGGCCGTGTTGAACGCCACCGCCTCGAAAACTGCGGCGATATTGCAGAAAGTGCCCGGTGCGTCCGAGGTGAAGGTCGAGCAGACCACGGGCCTCCCTGTGCTGACCGTCACCCTCGATCGCGAAAAGCTCGCGCGCTACGGCGTGAACATTGCCGATGTTCAGGACACGGTCGCAGCCGCAGTCGGCGGACAGACGGCCGGAACATTGTTTCAAGGTGACCGGCGTTTTGACATTGTCGTCAGGCTTCCTGATGACCTGCGTACGGATATTGAAGCGATCAAGCGATTGCCGATCGCCTTGCCAACCACCGCGATCGGTTCGGGTGCAGGCGCGAGCGCAGTACCTGTACAAGCCCCGTATGTACCGCTTGCAGAGCTGGCTGACATCGACGTCTCGCCCGGACCGAACCAGATCAGCCGCGAGGATGGCAAGCGCCGGATCGTCATCAGCGCAAATGTCCGCGGACGGGATGTGGGATCATTCGTGGCTGAGGCGCAAGAGAAGTTGCAGCAGGGCGTTCAGATTCCCTCAGGCTACTGGGTCTCCTGGGGCGGCCAGTTCGAGCAGTTGCAAACGGCCACCGCACGGTTGAAGCTCGTGGTCCCGGTTGCGCTGTTGCTTGTTTTCTTGCTGCTCTTCATGATGTTTGATAACGTCAAAGACGGCCTGCTGGTATTCACCGGGATTCCGTTTGCATTGAGCGGTGGCGTGCTGTCGCTATGGATGCGCGGTATTCCGTTATCCATTTCCGCAGCGGTCGGGTTTATTGCACTGTCCGGTGTGGCCGTTCTGAACGGATTGGTGATGATTGCATTTATTCGTAGTTTGCGCGAAGAAGGACGAGACCTCGACACCGCGGTGACAGAGGGTGCGTTCACCCGGCTTCGACCGGTTCTGATGACCGCACTGGTGGCTTCGCTTGGTTTCCTGCCCATGGCTTTCGCCACAGGGACCGGGTCCGAAGTTCAGCGGCCGCTTGCGACTGTTGTGATCGGCGGCATTATCTCGTCTACCGCATTGACTTTGCTGGTGCTGCCTGTGTTGTATCGGGCGTGTCATTCCACGTCTTTCCGGGGGGCGGCAATCAACCTGCTTCGTCCGCTGGTTCCAGCGCGGTTGCGTCGCCGGTTTGGTCAGTCGGCTGGGGAAAGCATATGAGAATCCTGATCGTAGAGGACGAGGCCAAGACGGGAATCTACCTTCGCAAGGGCCTGAATGAAACGGGGTTCGTCGCGGACTGGGTGGCCGACGGCGTGAGCGGTCTGCATCAGGCCCAAACGGAAGACTACGACCTGATCATCCTGGACGTAATGCTTCCGGGGCAGGACGGGTGGTCCATTCTCCAAGAATTGCGGAAGACGCGTCTCACGCCGGTATTGTTTCTGACGGCGCGTGATGATGTGGGCGATCGAGTGAAAGGGCTGGAGCTGGGAGCGGACGACTATCTTGCGAAGCCGTTCGACTTTGTCGAACTGGTGGCGCGAGTGCGATCCATTTTGCGCCGTGGGCAAAGTCGCGACTCGTCCACATTGAAAGTGGCGGACCTGGAACTTGACGTGACCCGCCGAAAAGCGACGCGGCACGGCAAGACGATTCTGTTGACGGCGAAAGAGTTTGCGTTGCTTTGGCTGTTGATGCGGCGCCAGGGCGAGATCCTGCCGCGCTCCACCATTGCGTCGCAAGTCTGGGACATGAATTTCAATAGCGACACAAACGTGGTGGACGCCGTGATCCGCCGGGTGAGAGCCAAAGTCGACGACGACGTCGAGCCAAAGCTGATTCACACGGTTCGTGGCATGGGCTATGTCCTTGAAGAGCGAGCGCGGCCGTCCGAATGATGACAAGTCTGCTGCCTCGAACACTGCGTGCTCGCCTGACAATACTTTTTGCAGTCTCGACGTCGATGCTTCTGGCTGTCAGCGGGCTGTTGCTTTACCAGGCACTGAAGACCAACATCGCCTCGATGTCCGAACAGGAAATGACGACGACATTGACGGCAGCGCGCTCGCACCTGAGTGAAATCAGGACCATCGAGGAGGTTGCGTCAGAAGGCGCTCCACTGGCCGCGCCCCTTCACGGTCACCAGAATGTGGATCTGGCGCTCTACGACATGCAGGGGCGAAGACTCACAGGTACCAGTGGATTTCGCGCGAACAGCGCGGTTCTTGGTGCGAAACCCGGCGTTGCGCCCAAAGCCATTTCCATCCCGGGGACCACCCTCAGGTATCTCGTTGCGCTCGTGCCCCTGGACGGCGTGCAAGGCCCGGTCGTGCGCGTAGCGGTCCAGTACGACGGAAGAAGTGAGCGCGCGCTTTTAAAAGCGTATGCGCTCAGTGTGCTATTAGTGGTGGTGGTCGGCACCCTGGTTACGGCCGCAGTCGCTTACATGATCGCTTTCATCGGCCTTCGTCCGCTTGCCCGGCTGACGGCAAAAGCCGAAGCGGTTTCGAGTAGCCGGCTGGTGCAGCCGTTGGCCGAGGCAGGCATGGCGGGAGAGCTCAAGGAACTGAGTCAGGCGTTCAACCGCATGCTCGCAAGGCTCGATGATTCCTTTGGCCGTCTCAACCGCTTTTCGTCCGATCTTGCACACGACATGCGGACGCCCTTGACCAATTTGCTGGCGGAAGCGCAGGTTGCCTTGACGCAGCCTCGTAGCGGCGACGAATATCGTATGGTCATTGAATCGAGCGTTGACGAGTGCCAGCGGCTGTCGCGCATGATCGATGACATGCTGTTCCTTGCCCGTTGCGACAATTCGCAGAAAAAGCTTGTCTTCGTCCGGATCGATGGCCGCAGGGAAGCGGATCGCATCGCGGGCTTCTATGAGATTTCGGCCGAGGATGCCGGCGTCAACATCGATGTGACCGGGGAAGTGCAGTTTCCTGGAGACCCACTGCTCGTTCAGCGGGCTATCAGTAATCTGGTCTCCAACGCAGTTGCTCATGCGCCCCACGGCACGGCGGTAGAGATACGCTGCGAGGCTCGCGGAACGTCCAGCGAAGTCAGTGTCACCGACTTTGGCCGGGGCATTGGCGCCGAGCACATGGATCGTATCTTCGATCGTTTTTATCGGGTCGATCCATCCCGGCATGGCTCCGCGACGGGGACCGGACTTGGGCTTGCCATTGTGCGTTCAATCATGCAGGAGCACGGAGGCGAATGCACTGTCACCAGTGTCCCGAACGTTCGGACAACGTTCAGGCTCATCTTCCCGAACAGCAGTGCCGTCTGGTCGGGTGAAACATCACCGACAGTGCGCGGTGAGTTTCGGTGAACACCAGGATGCATTGATACGGTTACTTCGATCCGCGAGGACCAACTTTTAGACTCGCCCCTGCGGAACGTCAGCAGGCTGCCTTGGTCTTCGGTTTGCTCCTGGAGGAATTTTGCGAAACAGTCTTGCGCCAGCGAGAATCGCTATTGCAATCGCGACGCTCAGCGTTGCCGTGGCTTCCCGGCCAAGCCCGACAGCCACGCCGACTCCCGCGCTTAACCAGATGCTTGCAGCAGTCGTCAGGCCACGTATACGATCATCTAGTGGTTTCAGTATGGCCCCGGCGCCGAGGAAGCCCACGCCAGACACGAGACCCTGGATGACGCGGCTCATATTGTCCTGAGAGAAACCTGCCTGCAGCGGAACCACAACAAACAACGCGCACCCGACGGCAACAAGCATATGAGTGCGCATGCCAGCGTCGCTTCCAGCCGACTCACGCTCATAGCCTATGATGCCGCCGAGCATCAGCGCCATGCCGAGCCGCATGACAACCTGTGTGATAGTGAATGCGTCACCGAGGTCGTGGAACTCTTGTTGTATTGTCGATGCCGCTTCTTGAAGCCAGAGATTCACCGGAGTCCTTTGTTTTTTTGCCGTGCTGCATGGTGGAATCTGCAGACCGGACGCCTGAGAAAACTCTTTAATTAGACGGTTTTTAGACCGCGGAATCGGCGGGAGCTTCTTGGCTTTAGACTGAATGAATCACAGCATGGCGCCGAGGCGGGATGCGCAGCTTGCAAGTCCAGCCTCAAGTTCATGCGTCGACAATGAGGCCCTCTGTCCAGCGTAGCGGGACTCACGTAGCTTGCGCGCCGCATCCGCTACAAAACTTCGCGCCGGCAGCTACTGCAATCCCGCATTGTGAACAGGCAGCAGGTGCCATTGAAGCCCCGCATTGCGAACAAAACTTCGCATCCGCCAGATTTGCGGTGTTGCATTTCGGACAAGCGACGCTTGGCGCGTTACCCCGGCCCCATCCCTGTCCCGGATCAGGTTCGTTCCGAACGCTGTCGGCCGGAGCCCGAGGGGCCTCCCGATACTCCGGACGGTTCCCTCCATCTGTTCCCCATCCCTGACCAGAGTCGTGGTGGCCGTCGCGATTGCGGCCGTGACCTCCACCGTGGCCTCCGCCATGCCCACCCCCGCCGTGACCAGCGCGATAACCGCTCAATAGCTTGTCCAGAAGTCCCATATCGTGCTCCGTTTTCAGTTGTTTGCATCTCGCGTGCAGAAATTACCCGCGAGTCATTTGCGCAGCAGGCGTAATCCGTTGCTGACAACCAGCAGGCTTGCGCCGACGTCAGCAAATACCGCCATCCACATCGTTCCCATTCCCATCAGCGTCAATGTGAGGAAAACCGCTTTGACGCCAAGCGCAAGCGTGATGTTCTGCACAAGGATGCTATGAGTCGCTTTCGACAAACGCACGAAGGCAGGGATCTTGCGAAGGTCATCGTCCATGAGCGCGACGTCGGCCGTTTCGATCGCCGTGTCGGTTCCCATGGCGCCCATTGCAAAGCCGATGTCGGCGCGCGCAAGAGCAGGCGCGTCATTGATGCCGTCGCCGACCATCCCGACCACCGATCCGTCCGCGGACAGATCGACAATCGCCTTGAGCTTGTCTTCAGGCAACTGATTTCCGCGCGCTTCATCGATCCCGACCTGCTGTGCGATCGTGTTCGCGGTGTACGGGTTGTCGCCCGTCAGCATGGCGGTGCGGATGCCGAGCGCGTGCAGGTCTTCGACCGCTTCCCGGCTGCTTTCTTTCACCGTATCGGCGACTGCGAACAGAATGAGCACATGGGTCGGACTGCTCAACATGACAACGGTCTTGCCTTGTCGTTCCAGCGACTCCAGGGTTGCCTCGAGTGAAAGCGAGCATAGTCCGAGCTCTTCAACGAGCCGGTGATTACCAAGCGTATAACTTTTTCCCTCCACCACGCCACGCACTCCGCGTCCGGGAATCGCCTCGAAACTGTCGACCGGCATGCGAATGAACCGGGCGGTATCTCCTGCCTTGGCAATCGACAGCGAGACCGGGTGATCTGACCGGCCGGCGAGACTGGATGCAATCCGCCTGCATTGTTCGAGATCGGCTTGGTCATCGAGCATTTGGACGTCGGTCTGGACAGGCTTGCCGTGGGTGATGGTTCCGGTCTTGTCGAGTGCGAGCCACGTCAGCTTCCTGCCTTCTTCAAGATAAACGCCGCCCTTGACCAGAATGCCCTTGCGCGCCGCTGCGGCGAGGCCGCTCACGATCGTGACGGGGGTCGAGATGACGAGCGCGCACGGACACGCGATCACGAGCAATACAAGCGCCTTGTAAATCCAGTCTTGCCAGCTACCGCCGGAAATAAGCGGTGGCACGATTGCTATGGCGAGCGCGACCGCAAACACAATGGGCGTATAGATGCGCGCGAATTGATCGACAAAGCGTTGAGTCGGCGCTTTCGCACCCTGGGCTTCTTCCACTGCATGGATGATTCGCGCAAGGGTCGTATTGCCGGCGATCGCGGTGACCCGGAACTCGAACGAGCCCGCTTCGTTGATGGTCCCCGCAAATACGGAGTCACCCTCGGTCTTGTCGACAGGCAAGCTTTCGCCGGTGATCGGGGCTTGATTGACGGTTGACCGCCCGGATACAACCGTGCCATCCAGACCAATACGTTCGCCGGGCTTGATCCGAACGATCGCGCCTATGACGACCGCCTTGGCATCGATGTCCTCCCAGGTGCCGTCCGGCTGGCGCACCGTCGCTTTGGCCGGCGTGAGTTGCATCAAACCCTGTATGGCGTTGCGCGCGCGATCGAGCGCTTTCGCCTCGATGAGTTCGGCAACGGTGAAGAGCACCATCACCATCGCGGCCTCGGGCCATTGTCTGAGCACGAGCGCGCCGGTGACGGCGATGCTCATCAGCGCGTTGATGTTCAGGTTGCCGTTGGAGAGGGCGACCCAGCCCTTTTTATACGTGGTCAACCCGCAGGCAACGACAGCAAGAATTGCCAGGGCCGCGGATAACCACATCGACGCACCCAGCCAGCCCACCGCTTCTGAGCCGATGGCAGCAACCCCGGCCAGCGCGAGAGGCCACCATGGTTTGCTGGTTGCGGCCACCGCGGTGTCGAGCCGGCCAGTCGAGTTCGGCAATTCAGGAATGAATCCGAGCGACCGGATCGCGTCCGCAATGGACTCGAGTGCGTCCGGGGCATGTTCGACCGTGATGACGCGCTGAATGAGATTGAACTCCATGCCTTCGACGGATTTCATTGTTCCGAGCTTCTTTCGAATCAATGCTTCTTCAGTCGGACAATCCATCTGCTTGATACGGATCGGAGTACGAACGTTCTTGCCGGCTTGCTGCGGACTGTCGAGCTTTTGCGTCGGGCGATCGGGCTTGAAACTTGTATCGGACATGGTGACTTCCTTGCTGGAATCGTGCATCCAGTAGACACCCTGCAGCTCCTATAAGGTCAAGTCAATCTTGGCGATAAGTGTGATATTTGGTGCGATCGTAAAAACAGCCCGGTGCATAGGCGAGTCGATCTTGGCCAACCGCGCGGAGGTTTTCAAAGCATTACGCTATGGAAAATAAGGAAAGCGAATCAATGGAACTTATCGGAGTGATTCGTGTAATGGGAAGAGATGATGAAGCATTGAATCAAAAGCGATGGTTTTGACGGCGACAGCCACGCGCCAGGCGTGGCAGTCGTGATCGATCAGGAAAGCTGCTGAGCGAGCGTCTTTGTAAGCGGCGTATCCACGTTACCCGTGTGCAACGTCGTGACCGGCTCGATCAAGACGATCCAGCACTCCTCTTGCGCCACCGGGTTGTGCAGCACGCCACGCGGCACGACATGCATGCTGCCTTGCGCCAGCGGCACCACACGCCCGTTCTCGTACTCCATGCGCAGGTTGCCACGCACGATATAAAACAACTCGTCCTCGCCCTCGTGGCTATGCGATGCCAGTTCGCCACGCACTTTCGCCACCTTGACGTATTGATCGTTGACCTGGGCCACGACCTTCGGCGACCAGAAGTCCTGAATTGCGTCGAAGGCGGACATCAGGTCGAAGGATTCGGCAAACAACATCGTGTTCATTTTTCATCTCCACATTGGAATGATCGATACCGCTAGCAAAAGGGCCATCGACCCGTTCAGAAGCCGCCATTGTCGCGGCGTCTTCAACAAGCGTGCAAACATCACGCCGGCGGCGCACCAGATAGACAAGGACACGCACGCGGCCAACGCGAAGGCGCCTCCGAGCAGCGCCGCGAGGTGCAGCA
>NZ_JBSIPA010000510.1:0-4483 GCF_053574605.1 Caballeronia sp. M23-90
TTGCTGGCGGGACGCGGCGGAATGGGCGGAACGGCGGGCATATACAGCGGTCCGCGCTGACCACACGCGGTGAGCAGCGTCCCGGCGGAAATGGCCAAAGCCGCTACAATCGCGCTCATCCTGAAGACGACTTGCATCACTGTCCCTGAATAATTAATCGACGGAGTTTAGCATGACCGACAACGAATACCTGACGCTCGCCGAGGCTGCGCTGGCGGCCATCGAGCGCGATGTGGACAGCCTGGATGCCGACGTGGAATTCGAGCGCAGCGGCAATGTGCTCACGCTGGAATTTGAAAATCGCACGAAGCTGATCGTCAATTTGCAACCGCCGATGCACGAGTTGTGGCTTGCGGCGAAATCGGGCGGATTCCACTACAAATATGTGGACGGCGCGTGGCGCAATACGCGCGATGGCAGCGAGTTTTTCGAGGCGCTCAGTCAGTGCGCAAGCGAACAGGCCGGCGAGCCGGTCCGCTTTTCAGCCTGAAATCCATTTCAAATCAAAACTCAGACCGGCGCGTTTTCAATTGCCGCCCTTGAACAGATTCATGATGTCCTGCTTTTCCTGGTCGCCGACCTGAGGTGCAGGCGCTGCCGGCGATGCGCCGCTCGCGCCTTCCGGCGGCGCCTGGCTCACGCCGATGGTCGCAACGAATCCATGTCCCGGCGTGAGGTCATCGAAGTACAGCTCGCCACCAAGCGACACTACATCGGGCGGCATGCTCGACTTGTACTCCGGCACGCCACGCAATGCCCGGCTCATATATTCCATCCACACTGGTAACGCGAGTCCGCCGCCCGTTTCCTTGTCGCCGAGACTGCGCGGCGAGTCGTAGCCAATCCACGAAATCGCCACCAGCGAATGCTGGTATCCGGCGAACCATGCGTCGTGCGAGTCGTTGGTCGTTCCCGTCTTGCCCGCGAGATCAGAGCGCTTCAACTGGTTGGTGCGCGCGCCGGTACCGCGTTGCGCCACGCTTTGCAGCAGGCTGTTCATCACGTATGCGTTACGCGGCGTGATGGCGAGCGGTGCACTTTCGCCGGCAACCAGCGGTTGCGGATGCGAGACCACCGCGCCACGAGGGTCGGTGATATCGGCGATCAGATACGGATTCACACGATACCCGCCGTTTGCAAACACCGAATAACCCGTCGCCATTTGCAGCGGGGTGACCTGACCGGCGCCGAGCGCCATGGGCAGATAGGCGGGCTGGCGCGCGGCATCGAACCCAAACTTCGTCACGTAGCCCTGCGCGTACTTCGTGCCGATGTTGTTCAGGATGCGGATGGACACCAGGTTCTTCGACTTCATCAGCGCGGTACGCATGGGCATGGGTCCGTCGAACCCGCCGCCGTAGTTCTTCGGTTCCCACGCCTGGCCGCCTGTTTCTCCGGCGCTGAAATAAAGCGGCGCGTCGTTGATGATGGTCGCGGGCGACAAGCCTTTCTCAAGCGATGCCGAATAGATGAACGGCTTGAAGCTCGAACCCGGCTGGCGCCACGCCTGTGTGACGTGGTTGAACTTGTTCTTGTTGAAATCGAAGCCGCCGACAAGCGCGCGGATTGCGCCGTCCTGCGGCACGACGGAAACGAACGCGCCTTCAACCTGCGGAAGCTGCGTGATGACCCAGTTGTCGTCTTCGTTTTTCATCAGGCGCACGATGGCGCCAGGGCGCAGGCGCTGACTCGGCTGCGCGCGCGTGCTGAGCGCGCTCGCGACGAAGCGCAAATCGTTGCCTTCAACCGTGGCCACGTTGCCATCGATAAAACTCGCCTTTACCTGCTTCACGTTCGCCGAGGTCACGACGGCTGCAACAATCTCGCCGTTGTCCGGATGGTCGACGAGCGCGTCGTCAATCGCCTGTTCGCGATCGTCGGCATCAGCCGGCAAATCGATGAAACCTTCCGGCCCCCGATACCCATGCCGGTGTTCATAATCCATCAGCCCCTTTCGCAGCGCACGGTAGGCCGCGTCCTGATCGGCGGAATCGATGGTCGTCACCACGTTCAGCCCACGCGTATAAGCCTCCTCCCGATACTGCGCATACATCATCTGGCGGACCATTTCAGCCACGTACTCGGCGTGCACGCTGAACTCACGTCCCGCGCCTTTCACCACCAGCGGCTGCTTCGCGGCTTCCTCGTACTGTTCCCGCGTGATGTAACGCAACTCGTACATGCGCTCGAGAATGTACTGCTGGCGAACCTTCGCGCGCTTCGGGTTGACGACCGGGTTGTACGCCGACGGCGCTTTGGGCAGGCCGGCGAGCATTGCTGCCTCAGCGAGCGTGATGTCCTTGATGTCCTTGCCGAAATAAACCCGGGCGGCGCTCGCGAAACCGTACGCACGCTGTCCCAGGTAAATCTGGTTCATGTAGACCTCGAGAATCTGGTCCTTGGTGAGCGCCCGCTCGATCTTGTACGCGAGGAGCATTTCGTAAATCTTGCGCGTATAGGTTTTTTCGCTCGACAGGAAGAAATTGCGCGCGACCTGCATGGTGATCGTGCTCGCGCCTTGCGATGCATGGCCGTTCGTCAATGCAACCGCGCCGGCACGCAGGATGCCGGTCACGTCGACGCCGCCGTGATCGTAGAAACGGGCGTCCTCGATGGCAAGCACCGCTTTCTTGAGATAGTCCGGCACGTCCTGGATGCGCACGACGCTGCGCCGTTCCTCGCCGAATTCTCCAATCAGCACGTGATCCGCCGTGTACACGCGCAGCGGCACTTTCGGACGGTAGTCAGTGAGCGCGTCGAGCGACGGCAGGTTCGGCTGCGCCACGACGAGCGCGTAACCCAAGACGAGTACGGCGCTGGCGATCAATCCAAAAATGCAAATCATCAGCCCGAGCAGAAGCCTGATCCAGAGCGGACGGCGCTTGCCAGGTTCGGACTGACGGGACGGCGGGGACGACGGAGACTGAGATTGCATGGCACCACCAAAAAACGGTCCCGCGATTATAGCCGCCCGACTTTGCGGCTTTCGGCCGGCTTACTCGGGTGTTGCGCGGAGGTCTCGGAAGCGATGATTTTTGTCGGAATAAGCGTTGACTGAATGACCAAGTCTAACGTTTGCGGCACGCGCATTGGCGCCAGAATGCCGCCGTTTTAAACCGGCCGGGACCTTGACGTTAGCCACTTGGCTGAGTGGTGACAATCACGCCTGCTGCCCACAATTCTTCCATTGCCAGCGCCCGAACGGTTCGGTGCGCGGCCGGACAGGAGAGGTAGAGCATGGGTGCGCAGACGGCGTTGCGTGGATCAGTGGTGACGGTGACCCGGCGGTTCGCGGCGGGTATCGATATAACCGAGCGGGCTGTGCGACTGGCCGTGGTCAGCAAGCGGCTGCAGGCCAACCGGCCGGTTTGCGTCGAGCGGCTGGAAGAGGTCTTGTTGCCGAGGGGCGCGGTGGTCAGCGGCGATTTCGTCGATGGTGCTGCGATCTCGGCGGCGTTGCGCGAAGCGTTTTCGCGGCTGCCGGCGCGGGGCGCGCTGCGCTCGCTGCGTTGTGCGATGGCGTTGCCTGCATCGGCGACGCTCACCACGCGGGTATTGCTTGAAAAACTGTCGAGCGAAAAGCAGAAGCTTGGTCACGATCCGCGCGGTGTGCTCGAGCCGGCCGTGCTGGCCGAGGCCGAGCGCCTGGCGGGTATCGAACGTGGGGCGCTGTCTGTGGACTGGTCGATCTACGAGCGTGACGACGGTGCGACCGAGGTCTCCATCGCAGCCACGGCCCGGCGCTACGTGGAGTCGCGCGTAGAGGCCGCGGCGGGCGCCGACATTGTGCTGAGCGCCATCGATGGCGAGCCGGGCGCCGCCTTGCGTGCGTTGTGCTATTCGGCTGCGATGGAAATCGACCGGGAGGAGCGGTTTGTCGCGTGCTGGATCGAGAGCTCGGGGCTGCATGCGTGGGTTATCGGCGAGGATGGCGTGGAGAACGAGATGCGGTATCCATCGCCGGAATACTCGAGCGCGATCGAGGCGTTGACGGATCTCGTCGGCAATGGGCCTCGCGTGCACTGGATTTATGTGGGCGGGGATATTGAGCTGCTGAATCGGGCGGGGGTGTCTACACAAATGCTGACGGTCACGTTCGGATGCCCGGTCATGCCATTCGAATGCGCGCCGTTTTGCAATGGAGCGCAGCGTGTGGACGACCGCCTCGCGCATTCGCCCTTGTTCGCCGTTGCGCTGGGACTCGGACTGCGTGAGGTGATGCCATGAGCGCGGCTGGTTTGCATGCTTTTAATTTGCTGCCTTATCGGCCGGGCGCGCGGCGTCGTGCGCGCAATCGTGCGTTGGCGTTGCTCGCTGGCGCGAGCGTTGCCGGATGTGGCGCGGTCGGCGCAATGGCCGGATGGGAGGCGCTGACGCGTGCTCATCTGGATGAGCAACGTGTGGCGCTCGATCAGGCGTTGGCCAGGTTGAGCGCGCCTTTGGCGGAGCACGCGCGTCTGGCCGAGCGGGAAGCCTTGGGCAA
>NZ_JBSIPA010000511.1:0-4420 GCF_053574605.1 Caballeronia sp. M23-90
AGCCGTGGGCCCTTCCGATCTACTGGCCGGGGTGCGGCGGATCGTACTGGCCGGCGCGAGACTGCCGGTCGCATTCTTTGCGTATCCGGGCAAGCCGAGTCTGGTTGCGCCGCCCGATTGCGAAATCGTCACGCTCGCATCGGCCGACGATTCGCTCGACGCGGCGCTCGAAGCACTGGCGCATGAACTCGATGCCGGTACCTTGCGGCCCGCGCATGTTGCCGCGCGGCGGCCACCCTCGTTGCCTGCCAATATGGGTCGCCCCACTTCGGACGGTATCGCCGCGGTGATCGCCGCGCATTTGCCGGAACAGGCGATCGTGGTCGACGAATCGGTGTCGTTGGGCCGGGGCTTTTTTCCACCCACTAGCGAAGGCGCGTCGCACGACTGGCTCAACAGCGTCGGCTCGTCGTTAGGCTACGCATTGCCCGTGGCAATCGGCGCGGCGATTGCCACGCCGCAGCGCAAGGTCCTCGCGTTGGTCGGCGACGGCAGCGCGATGTACAACCTGCCCGCGCTGTGGACGATGGCCCGCGAGCAGCTCGATGTAACGGTCGTGATTCTGGCGAACCGGTCGTACAACGTGCTGCGCGGCGAACTCGCCAAAATGGGCGGCCGGGTGACGGGGCGCGTCGCGCTCGACATGCTGTCGCTCGATCGTCCGGATCTGGACTTCGTGGCGCTCGCGAAAGGCCACGGGGTGCCGGCTCGCCGCGCGGATACGCTCGACGCGTTCTCGAAGGCGCTTGCTCAGAGCCTTGCGGAGGCGGGGCCGTCGCTGATCGAACTGGTGGTCTGACGTCCCGCGGCGCCTGCACGCAGCGTGGGGTAACAGGTCCCGTGTCGTCGGTCCGTTAATGGTCTACATGGCCCAAAGCAGATCGAGCGCGATGATCATATCGACGGCGACGAGTTTTTCGCGGAACTCAACGCGCTCGACCGCCCGGCAAAGCATTCGGTAATGCAGCCTCCGCTGCTGTCGTACCGGATCTTGCCGAGCGGTCGTATCAGCGTCGAATCAGCGTCGACGAACTGCGAAGCTACCTTGTCCGGGCTGTTGGATGGGACACGTGGCGACAGACGTCATCGCGGATTCAAGATGTAATCCAGCAGATTCGCCGATTCCTCGACACCGGGCCTTGCCTGCGAGCTTGAGGGCGTGCTCGAAGACGGTTTTCCTCAGGTCCTTTCCGGCAAGAACCGAGTCATTTATCAGGTGCGAGGCGACATGGTTTTCATTCGCCTCGTGGTGGACGCGCGGCGCGATCTGCCGGCCCTCCTTCAGAGAATCGTGCTTCGCCTGATGTAAGCGAATGCCGCCCGCCCGGCCGCGCCCGCCTGTTTCTTGCCGCCCGCCCAGCCACTCGCTGATCGCCCGCGCGACGCGTCGCACTACCGACACGAGTTGCTTCATCAGCGTTTCGTCGGTGTACTCGCTGGTGCCGGTCACGCTGATTGCAGCCACCGTGCGTCCGGTCACGTCGCGCACGGGTAACCATTCCCAAGGCGCAGAATCAAGCTCCCTTCATTGAAGAGGAGTTTGTCATGGAAACGCTTAATTCCTCCGACGCCCGCCGGGCGCCTTGGAACAAGGGAAGGCTGATCGGTCAGAAGCCGCCGTTGAAGCTCCGTGAGATTTGGGCAATTCGGACGAGGCTCCAGATGTCTTCCAACGCTCGCGAGTTGGCGCTTTTCAACCTTGCGATCGACAGCAAGCTTCGCGCGTGCGATCTGACGCGACTGCAAGTGCAGGACGACTACATGGGAGGTCATGTCGTAGCTCGCGCGACCTTCATGCAGCAAAAAACACATAGACCGGTGCAGTTTGAATCACGGAGCAGACCCGTCAAAGTGTCTCTGCCTGGATCTCGGCGCGGGGATTAAAGCCTGCCGATTATTTGTTTCCAAGTCGGCTGCATGCTTCGGCGCACGTCTCGACGCGCCAGTATGCGCGAATCGTTCATCGTTGGATCGCGTCGATCGGACTCGATGACAGCGCGTATGGCACCCACACCACGCGACGCACGAAAGCGTCGTTGATCTATCGACGCACTAAGAATCTGCGCGCCGTGCAATTGCTGTTGGGCCATACAAAAATTGAAAGCACCGTGCGATACCTGGGATCGAGGTAGACGATGCACTCGAGATGGCCGAGCAGACGGAAGTCTGAACGACGGCGGCCGGCAAGCGCACGCTTGGCCGGCCGCAGGCGGTCACCGCCGAGCGAGGAAGGGTGACGCACAGGCGTCTGATATTCTTCGAGAACAGCCATTGCGAGTGCGACCTTGTATGTGCATGAATTACTAGCTTATGAAGGGGTGGGCTAACTCTGGCGGCGCCTAGCGAGCGTGCTTTCGACTCCAGACTGACATCTTCGTGGAGAAAGTCTTCATGTTTCGACTGGTGCTGCTGGTTCTAGGTGTGAATTTGATCAGAAAACGTTGGCCGGTTTTCCTCGTGCTCGGCGTGATTTGGATTCTGGTCGGGATCGGGTTGTTTATTGATGCACTGGACAATGCCATCTCGTTCCCTTTCGCACCTCTCGCTTGATTTCTGCTGATTGACGGATTTATCGCGATGGCGGCCGCATCGGTCGGCGTTGGAGGGCAGCGCGTTCTTCGTTTTGTAAGAGGAACGGCAATGATGCTTGCGGCCGTCCTCATTTTCGCGGGGCACCATCACGGCGATTTCGTCCTCGCGACGCTATTCGGCACGTTTTTTCTTGCTGATGGTGTGCTGCAATGTACTTCCGCGTGGGTAATTCGCCATCGTCGATGGCGCGCTGCATTTACATGGGGAGTACTGGAAATACTATTTGCGATCTCTGTCTATCAACCCTATCCGACACACTACTACGGAACAATGCCATGGTGCTTTGCCGCGCTCTTTGTGTTTATTGGTGGGAATACATTGCTTGTGGGCGCGCGTGTTCGGAACATGGTGCGCAATCCGGCCTTCGCAACTTCAAACAAGTCCATGTTACGTCCAGCAGCCGTGCCGTCCACTGTCCTGCCGGCGTCTAATCAAACCGCATGGGGGACGGTCCACCGCTTGATGGCGAGGCTGCTCTCACGGGTATGTCTGGACCCCGACAGGTTCCTCCAAAGGTGAACCACGGAACTATCCGGTGATCGATCATTATATTGCAGCAGTGGATAAGAACGGAGTGATCTCGACAGGTCATGCAGCTTTGGAGACACCCGAAGGTGTCTATGTGAGCCTTTATCCTGCGGCGGAAATAGACCGGTCTCCCGATGAATTCTCAAGGCTGCTACGCGTGACGCCGGACAACAATGTTGCGGGGGTATTTCAGCCAAGTTACCCATACGAATCGAAAGCGTGGTGTCCCTCTACCATTCGGGTTCGCATTCGCAACTATGACCCTGCAAAACTGCAAGCGTTCTGGGATCACTACCGGCAAAATACGACATACAACCTTACTCATCGGAACTGTTCGAGTTCGGTTGCATACGCGCTTGAGGCCGCACTTGATAGTGCAGTCGGGCGCTTATATGGCAATAGCGTTGGTTGGGGCGCCTTCGTGCGGCTGTTCTTTACGCCGGAACTTTGGGTTGCTGCCCAGATCCGCAAGCGCGCTCTAACGATGGCGTGGACGCCAGGGCCGGTTCTTGACTACTCCCGAGCGCTAAGCATGCTCGCTGACCCTCGGCCATTTTGGTGGCGCAAGATCCTGCGTCGTGCCTGGAAGATAAATTCAAACGCTGCGGCTGCCAAAACTGATTCGATGCGATCGGATGGCAGTTAGTAAGCCCGGTCGCTTGTTCGGCTTATGCAAAAGACGAGCGACCCGTCTACATCCGAAACCTGCCATCGGCGTCGCTTCAGTGCGAGCGGCAGCTGAGGGTCGACTTCTGACCAACGCGAGCCCGATTAAAAACGAAAAAAGCGACGCCACATAGGTCACCGGGGAGATGAGCGTGCGGCGGCACGCGTTGCATCCGTTTATTGGGCACGGCCCCGGTTAATCGAACTTTTTAATACGAGCAAACTAGAGGGTGGCGTGCCGCGGCCGCCCCTCGAACAAAGTCGCGGATCTCGATCCACTCTTGTTCGTCAAAATAAGTATCGCGGTGGCCAGCGATCCTTACGGCATATTCAGCGAAGGCGGCCGCATCCGGCGGTGCCTCCGCATCAAGAGCTGCCAATGATGAGGGATCGATTCGCAACTGCTGCCAACCATCCGCATCCAGATCTCGCTGCACATCGAGCCATCGTGCTGCTAAGCGTATCACCAGGAATGACGCCGACGCGCTATTCAAACAAACATTCTGTTTGACGTTGCCCGCGAATTTCGGATCCCTTAACTGAGTGAGATTATGCCACCCGTTGGTTCTGGGCAGCGTACCAGTCCCGCTCGAACTGCATCGGACTGACGTAGCCCAACGTCGAGTGCAAGCGC
>NZ_JBSIPA010000512.1:0-4460 GCF_053574605.1 Caballeronia sp. M23-90
CCCTATCCTCCACTCTTCCCCTCCCCGCCGCTCTCCCGATCTAGCCGCCCGCGGGAGCGTTCCGGGTGCCGCCGGCCGACTTGTATCTGGAAGTCACGCTCGAGGAACACAAGCGGTATCGAGTCGATGGCCGCGACGTGACGCTCGATCTTCCCGTGGCGCCGTGGGAAGCCGCGCTGGGCGCGGAGGTCGTCGTACCGACGCCTTCCGGTCAGGTGACCATGAACGTCGCGGCCGGGTCCGCGGCGGGACGGCGCCTGAGGCTCAGGGGCCGAGGCATCCCCGGCAACCCGGCCGGCGACCTTTATGTGGTGCTCGGCATCGTCCTGCCCCGCGCCGATACCGATGCCAAGAAAGCCGCCTACAACGCCTTGCGCGAGGCGTTCGAGTTCGACCCACGCGCGAATTTTTATGGGTGACCCATCATGAACGAAAACGATCCGGTCTATCTGCAGGGCGAGGTTGTCGAGGAACACGTCGAGTTCACGCTGATCGAACTGTGCCGCGTCACGGGTGCGTCCGAAGAGCAGTTCACGCTGTGGGTGAACGAGGGCGCGTTCGAACCTCGGGGCGCGCGCATCGAGGAATGGCGGTTCAGTGGCGCCTCGCTGCGACGCGCTGTCACCGCGCAACGGCTCACACGGGATCTGGAACTGAATGCTCAAGGTGTCGCGCTCGCGCTTGATCTGCTCGATCAGATCGACGTATTGCGCGCGCGCCTGGCGCGCCAGAATGATCAGGGCGATTCCTTCGAAGCGTCGTCGGGGCCTTGACACGGCAATACACCGAATTTGTGCCTGGCGGTTTGATGCTAGATGCTTCTCCGGCATTGCCGGGGAAGCATCTAGCAAAACGTCACCGTTCCCCTACCTTCTTCACAAACGTCTCCTCCATCGCCAGCGCTTTCCCGCCCGCGTTTTTCAACGCGAGCGCGGGAACCGGCTTTCCGTTCGTTCTGTCGATGAGCACCGAGTGTTTCTCTCCCCGTTCGAACAGATTCCCTTCGCCCCACTGCCGCAACGTGACGATCACCGGGAACAACGCCTTGCCTCTGGGCGTCAGCACATATTCCCAATAAGCCGATCCATCCGATGCCGGAACGCAATCCAGCACGCCCGACTCGACAAGCTGCTTGAGCCGGTCCGTCAAGATGTTCCGCGCGATAAGAAGGCTTTCCTGGAACGCTCCAAACCGGCGAACGCCATCGAATGCGTCGCGAATGATCAGCATCGACCAGCGGTCACCGACAACGTCGAGTGCCCGCGCCACCGGGCACGATGAATCCGAGAGGCCTTTGCTTCGAGCCATTGCACCACCTCCATCGTTGCTTTCGAAAAAACGATCGCTTGTACGCGTCGCTCAAACTAGTTGCATTTTAAAACAGGTTTCATTTACACTCAAACCAGTTTTAATTCGCAACTAGATTTGACGACCGGAGGAATGACCGATGAATCCAGCAAGCGCACAACGCATACCGCTTCGTGTGTCGGCCCCGTTGGTGTTGTTGCTCGCAGTCTGTTGCGCTGCGAGTGTCGCGAACGTGTATTACGCACAACCGTTGCTGGATGCGATTGCAGCAGACTTCCGTATCAGTCACGCAGTGGTCGGCGGCGTGATCACTGCAACTCAAGTTGGGTGCGCTCTTGCCTTGTTGCTGGTCGTGCCGCTTGGAGACCTCGTGAATCGCAAACGCCTGATCTGCGCGCAGCTCGTGTTTCTCGCAGTGGCGTTGATCGTCGTCGGACTTGCTGTGTCGCCGGTTTTGTTGCTGATCGGCATGGTCGGCGTGGGCATGGCGGGCACCGCGATGACGCAAGGGCTGATTGCATACTCCACGACGCTCGCGCACGAATCGGAACGCGGAAGAGTCGTGGGCGCAACGCAAAGCGGCGTGGTGGTCGGTTTGCTCATGGCGCGTTCTTTGGCGGGCGTGGTGACGGACATCGCCGGCTGGCGCTGGGTGTATTTCCTGTCGAGCGTGCTGGCGGCAATCATGTTGATCGTGCTGTCCCGTGCGTTGCCGTTGCCGCATGTTCAGCCGGTGACGCTCACCTATCGGAAGCTGTTGCGCTCCATGTTCACGCTGCTTGCCGAGGAGCGTGTGCTGCAGGTCCGCGGCATGATCGGACTGCTGATGTTCGCGGCCTTCAGCATCTTCTGGAGCGCGTTGGTCTTGCCCCTGAGTGCGCCGCCTTTCTCGATGTCGCATACACAAATCGGCGCGTTCGGTCTGGTCGGTGCGATCGGCGCGCTTGCGGCCGCGCGTGCGGGCCATCTCGCAGACCGCGGACTCGGGCAATGGACAACAGGTGTCGCGCTGGTGTGCATGCTGGCGTGCTGGATTCCCATCGGCTTCATGCCGCATGGCATTGCGCTTCTGATTGCCGGCATCGTCCTGCTCGATATGGGCGGACAAGCCATCCACGTGATCAACCAGAGCATGATCTTCAGCACCCGGCCCGAAGCGCACGGACGGCTGGTTGGCTGCTACATGCTGTTTTATTCTGTTGGCAGCGGGCTCGGCGCGGTGTTATCGACTTGGGTTTATGCAAGAGACGGGTGGAGCGGCGTATGTGCGCTTGGCTTTGCGGCAAGCGCTGTTGCGCTGGTGTTTTGGGCGCTTACATTACGAACCACACCAGGCCGTGCACAACAGAACGCGGCGCGATTACTGCATTGAATTCCACGCGTTGCACATCGCTTCGCCAAGACTCGGCGCGCCATCACGTACGTAACGTGTGTTCGCCAAGGCACATAAAAAATTTCAATCCATCTCCCTGCCAATCGTTTGCGCTAGACAAGGAAACTCAGAAACAAACATTCTTTTATCCGCCCGGAGCCGACCATGTGCGATACCACCGCCAACGATGCTGTATGTCCACAACGGCAAGGATGCTGGAATTTCGCCGGTAGCCATATTCCCAGGCTCCTCGAGGATTGCGAGAAGATGCTGGACTATGCGGCGGATAAAGCTATCGAACTTCCGCCCGAGTCCATAAGGGCGATCGCGGTTGCCCGTGAAGCTTTTGCACGAGGCAAATGGACACCTGACATTGAAAAGGACCTGTACGCTGCGAAAACGTCTATCGCCAAAGCCATCCAGCCGTGTTCGCTGGAAACGCTCGCGTCAGGAACGATCTCCGATGCCAAGAAGATCGCAAGGTTCTATTCCCGGCTGACGCTTTGGCTGGTGATTTTCATCGTGCCTGTATCCATGCTTTGCTTCACGGGCTCGGATCTCTCGGTGAAAGGTAAATCGCTGATCGACCAAAACGATAAAAACGCCCTGCTCATTCACGATCAGTTGCAGGACTACCGGATCGCCATCATCAAGGCCAAAGCGGCGCAGGGAGCTTCGGCGCCGGTCGCATCCGCAAGCGCCGAAAAAACCAGAACGGGAGTCGCGCCCTCCCTGAAAAACGGAGACCTGATCAGGATTGCGTCCGGATCAACCCAGGCGTCGGATGCCGCGGCGGCACCTGCTCCTGCGTCAGATTCGTGGGAAATAACCGACCTGGGTTTGTCGCAGACCCCGGCGGCGCGACTGCTTAAAGAGACCCTCCAGGATTTCTCGCGGAATAATCGTCAGCTTTACGCAGAAACGCTTTGGCTGATCCGGCTTACGGGACATGGATCGGACAACGTATATGGATCGCCGTGGATGCTGAGCGGGCCTACGCAGCGTGAGAACCTGGAGCTATTGCTTCCAATCCTGCTCGAACCGACAGACGCCGGAACCCAGATTTCGATACCGCCAAAAGCGATAGGCCCGGAAGACGCGGTCGACGACGGCATGCGCAAACTTGCCGTGTATCAGGACATTCGCGCGATGGCGCAAAACGCGGAGCGCACCAGCGATATCTTCTGGGGCGCGGTAACGTCATATCTACTCCCGGTGCTTTACGCAGTGCTTGGCGCGCTCGCTTACATCCTGCGCGAATCGGCGGCGCAAATCAGTTCCAGGACATTCGACCCCGCAAATGCGCGTTATTCAAATCGAACCCGGCTCATCATCGCGCTGATTGTGGGCTCTGTGATCGGACTGTTTGGCAGCGTCTGGAAGACACAAGTGGGTTCCGCGTCACCGCTCGCGGTCGCCTTCCTCGCGGGATATGCAGCGGACGCATTCTTTTCTTTCCTCGACAAAGCCGCACCGACGCGCACGAAAACTGCCACGATTTGAAGACTGCACAGGCGCGCGGCCGGGCGTCCGGATGAGAAAGGGTCCCTGCTTCGCGCTTTTATCTATCAATATAATTTTTGATCATTTGCATTTCGCATGGTCGCGGCGCAAGAATGTGTTTTCTGCATTCACTGATACCCATTCCGCCGGCCATGGAAATTCGCCAACTCGAAGCCTTTGCCGCAGTCATGTCCGCCGGAAGCGTCACCGCTGCCGGGCGCTTGCTCGGGCGATCGCAGCCGGCGGTATCGCGTTCCATACAAGAACTGGAGGCGGA
>NZ_JBSIPA010000513.1:0-4457 GCF_053574605.1 Caballeronia sp. M23-90
TTGGACACGTCTTGCGAACTGACGCCGAGTTCACGCGCTTTCTTCTGGTCGATCTGGAAGCGCACCGAGCGCTCCGATGGTTCGTCCCAGTCGTATTGAACGTTTGTCGTGCCGCTGTCGGCGCGCACCAGTCGTTCCAGCACGCCATTTTTGACCGCATCATACCCGCGTTTGATAGCCCACTCAAACCCGTAGGCTTCTGCGGAACCGTGGCTTTTAATGACGAGTCCGCGCAATCCGAGGAGCGCGGCGCCGTTGTATTGAGCAGGATCGACGCGCCGTTTGAATCGCTTGAGAACAGGCAGTGCGACGAGCGCCATCAGCTTGGTCGCAAGCGACCGGCTGAATTCCTCGCGGATCATGTCGGTGAGCATTTGCGCGAGACCTTCCGATGTCTTCAGCGCCACATTGCCGACAAACCCGTCGCAGACGACGACGTCCGTCGTGCCTTTATAGATGTCGTTGCCTTCCACGTTGCCGTAGAAGTTGAGCGTGCTCGCGCGCAGCAGTTCGCCGGCGCGTTTGATGGTTTCGTTGCCCTTGATGACTTCTTCGCCGATGTTGAGAAGCCCGATGGTCGGCCGCTCCTTGTTACCGATGGCAGCAACGAGCGCGTGCCCCATCTCGGCGAATTGCAACAGGTGCTGCGGCTCGCAATCCACGTTCGCGCCAAGGTCAAGCACGGTGGTGAAGCCTTTCTGGCTCGGCATGGCAAACGCGATAGCCGGCCGTTCGATGCCGGGCAGCGTCTTCAGCACATAGCGGGACACGGCCATCAATGCGCCGGTGTTGCCCGCCGAGATGCAGGTTTGTGCCTGCCCCTCCTTGACGAGATTGAGCGCCACGCGCATCGACGAATCTTTTTTCCGGCGCAGGGCGACTTCCACCGGGTCGTCCATCTCGACCACTTCCGTGGCGGGGACGACCGTCAACCGGGTTTCGTCGACGGCCTTGCATTTCTTCAACTGCGCACGGATAGCCGACTCGATGCCGACGAGCAGCAGATGCGCATCGGGATGCGAACGCACGAAACTGACAGCGGCGGGAACGGTCACGGACGGGCCGTGGTCGCCTCCCATGCAGTCGATGGTGATCTTTACGGTCATGGAGTGCGACGAATTTCAGGCACAAAAAAGCGGCAGTGAAATGCCGCCTTCTTGTTGCACCAGGAAGATGTCAAACGCGAGCGACCGTAGCTCAATTCATGTGTCAGACCATGAGTCAAGACGGCGACGCGAGACGCACCGAGCGTCGCGGACGCACTACGCGCCGTACGCTTAGTCGTTCTTCGTCTTGATGACTTTCTTGCCACGATAGTAGCCATTCGGGCTCACGTGGTGACGCAGATGGACTTCACCCGTGCCCGGCTCGACAGCCAGCGCCGGCGCCGTGAGGAAGTCGTGCGAACGATGCATGCCGCGCTTGGACGGCGATTTCTTGTTTTGCTGAACTGCCATGATGACTCCAGAAAAATTTTGCGAATTCTAACACAGCTCGACACACCGGCGCCCCTGACCTGAGGCCAGTGAGTCGATCCGGACGCATCGGGCCAATTGACGGATACCGATACTCTTCAATGCGTGTCGTTGCCGGAACCGCCCTGCTTGAGCTTGCCGAGCGCGGCGAACGGATTGGGTCTTCCAGAGCCGCCATCCTGCTGCGGTTCTGCTTCGCCATTCAGACCACCTTCGTCCAGCTCGCCCTCGGCGCTGTAGAGACCTGTATTCAGGCTCTCATGCACTTCGGGACACACGTCGTGCTTGGGCACGAGCGGCAAGGACAACAACAATTCATCCTCGATCAAGTCGATGAGATCGAACTGGCGCGAGCCTACGATCACCTCGACTTCATCGTTGTCCAGCGGAAATTCGTCCGCCTCCTCTTCCGTCAACACTATGCGATACGTTGCGTCGACATCGAGATGCTGCGAGTACGGCGACAAGCACCGCTGACATTCGATCCAGACCGAACCGTGCACGGCGAGCCGCAAATAGGGCTGCGGCGCTTCCGTGCCGTCGTCCTGCAATTCCGGCTGCATGGAGCCTTCGGCCTGCCATGAAAACACCGTGTCGCGATCGGGCGCGTCCGCCGGTACTTCATTAAGCAGACGCGGCAACTGCGAAACCCGTACGCCGCCTGCTGCCTGCCGGCGGCTTTGCGCAAAGTCGAACAGGTCAAGCGCGCGCAAGTCCGCGGGACATGCAGGTTTGCCAGGATTTTGTGTCATGTGCGCTCCTGCAAATGGTCAGTACCGCGACCGGGCCCAACGAAGTCCGGGTAGCACGGCAGGGATGGAAGCTGCAGTATGCACCGCACTGATCCCGTCCGGCTGGTGTGGTTTATCCCGAGTTGCCGGGCCGGGCGCGGCGGACGACCTACGCTTTTAGTCCGCTTCCGGCCCTCAAAACCACGACACATCTCGGTACACTTCCGGTCACCGCGCTTGTTGCACGAGTTTGCTGCACGAGTTTATTGCATGCTTCATTGCTTTCTTTGATGCGTGTTCATCAGAGTGCGCGGAAACACCTTCGCATACCGATGAAAAGCCCAAAATTATAGCGGCTTTGTCTTTTCGAGTCAAACACTTATCCTTCGGGTTGCGGCCCGGCCGCTCGAATCCATCACTTTCTTGTTTATAGCCGACTTTTTCATGCCCGATGTCTCAAACAAGCCGCGCCTCGTCCTTGCGTCGAGTTCGCGCTACCGCCGGGAATTGCTCGAACGCCTGCGCATTCCGTTCGATGTGATTTCGCCCGATATCGACGAAACGCCGCTGCAGGGAGAAACGCCCGAAGCCACGGCCCTGCGGCTTTCGGTGGCAAAAGCGCATGATCCACGCGCGGCGCCATGATACTGGATTGCTTCGCGCGCGTAGTCAGAACACGATGGGTAAAAGCGGCACCGGTTGCCGAGCATGGGGCTCACAGCAACCTTGTAAAAGCGCAATAAGGCGATCAAAGCCGTTTTTGCCGATTTTTCAAACAGTGCCGTTTGCATGGATTTAGCACCAGCGACTTCGTCCGGGGACCGGTTTTCAGTCTGGCGCTGCTCAAGAGCCCGCAGGCGTGGGTGGATCAGTGACGATAGCCGATGCACTTTGCTCCGCCATGCGTCGCGCGGCTTCGCGCACGGCACGGTCGAGCAGACCGTCGATCTCCTCGCGACACAACGCGCGCAGCGGCGGCGATTTCGCGCTCGGCATGGCCTTGCGGTCAATCTTGGCGTGCATGCGCAGCAGTATGTCCCAGCCGCCAAGCTCCGCGCGCCTGAGCCTGAAGGCTTCACGGGCGAGCCGCTTGATCAGGTTGCGCGTGACCGCGCGCGGCGCACACTTCTTGCCGATAACCAGTCCAAGCCGCGCTTCGTTGCCTGTCGGCTTGCCGTACAGGACGAAATGCGGGGACCGGCGCCAAGGGCGCAAACGAAAAACGGATGAATATTCATCCGTTTTCAGCAGCCTTGCGGCTTTGGGGAACGCGGCTCGTGCTTGCAACTGACCGATTTCCTGTCCGGAGCGCGTCATGCAGTGCACCTCCGGGTCATCGCTAGCGTCGGGGCGAATGCTGGCGGGCGCTGTTGATGCCGTAAGCGGCCCTGACAATGGCGACCTGAACCCGGCGACCTTAAACTGCCAGGCGCTTGCGGCCCTTCGCACGGCGAGCGTTGATGACCTTGCGGCCACCCGCGGTCTTCATGCGAACGCGAAAGCCATGGGTGCGCTTGCGGCGGGTAACGGAAGGTTGGTAAGTGCGTTTCATGTTGGTCTCACTTGGGTAAAAACGGACCGCGCGGCATAACGAAGCGACATAAAAATTGACGCACCGGCCGGTGGTACAGGAATTCGGGTTTTGCGGAACCCGCTATTTAAACCGTTTTCCTATTGACCGTCAATAGGTTACGGTGCATGCCCCCGGTTTTCGAGGGGAAGTCCACAGGTCAGTTGATTCAGTACGCGAGATGGTCCGTCCCTGTGGATAACTCGCGCCGCGGTTGCATTTGGCGTTAGAATCTCCCCTCAATCCGACGCAACCGCACGTAGTCCCGGTCCTCTGTACCGCCTGCAAAGCCAGGCTGGGCAAGACTTCGGGGTATGCTCGCCCGCGCGCTCCAGGCTTTGCAGCCGGGCAGCGGCGAGGGCGGAGGCAGGACTCGCGGCAACCCTAACGACTGCACTCGATGACCGATTTTTGGCAACACTGTTCCGCATTGCTGGAGCGCGAACTCACGCCGCAGCAGTACGTCACGTGGATCAAACCGCTGGCCCTCGTCGATTTCGACGCCGATGCGAGCACGCTGCGCATCGCCGCGCCCAACCGGTTCAAGCTCGACTGGGTGAAAAGCCAGTTTTCGGGCCGTATTGCCGACCTGGCCCGGGATTTCTGGAAGGCGCCCGTCGACATCCAGTTCGTCCTCGATCCCAAAGCCACCGCGCGCAAGGCGATGGGCGGTGCGCCCGA
>NZ_JBSIPA010000514.1:0-4455 GCF_053574605.1 Caballeronia sp. M23-90
TGCCGGCCCTGCTCGTCTCCGCGGCGCTGCGTCTGTTCGGCTTCACGGACGACGACCTGGACCCCAGGATCCCGCCCGCCCTCATTCATGCAGGTGCAGATCATCTCGTGCTGATGCTCGAGAGCCGCCGGACATTGGCGGCGATGAAGTACAACTTCGATGCTGGTCGCGAGCTAATGATCCAGGAAGGATGGACAACCGTCCTGCTGGGGCACGCTGAGACACAGCAGCGGTTCAACACGCGCAATGCGTTCGCGTATGGTGGCGTGTACGAAGATCCGGCAACCGGCGCAGCAACGGCTGCTTTCGCCGGGTACCTGCGCGACATCCGGTGGCCGCATGCGGGTGCCATCGAGGTCGTGCAAGGTGAAGACATGGGTATGCGTTCTTGCCTGCGAGCGGAAATCACGCCGGCCTTGGGCAGTTCGATCCGCGTCTCCGGTACCGCGCGGATCATTCCATCGTGAACGGCCATGTTAAAGAGGTGACTACCATGCTCAAAATCTTCGGTAAGTCCTTGTCCATCAACGTGCGCAAAGTGCTCTGGCTGTGTGCCGAGATGGAATTGACTTATGAGCACGAGCAATGGGGTTCAGGTTTCAGGTCGACTGAAGCGCCAGAATTCGTGGCGCTGAATCCCAATGCAATGGTGCCCGTGATCAAGGATGGGTCGTTCGTGCTGTGGGAGTCGAACAGCATCTGCAGATATCTCGCGAGCCGTAACGGCCGAAGCGACCTTCTGCCGACGGATCCTGAAGGTCGGGCGCGCGTCGAGCAATGGATGGACTGGCAGGCCACGGAGTTGAACAACGCGTGGCGCTTTGCCTTCATGGCGCTGGTTCGCAAAAGTCCTGCGCACACCGATCCACACGTGCTTGCTGCGAGCGTCGCCAACTGGAATCGACACATGCGGATGCTCGACGCGCAGCTTGAAAAAACCGGCGCATTCGCAGCGGGTCATGGCTTTACGCTTGCCGACGTGGTGCTGGGACTGTCCACGAACCGGTGGTATATGACGCCAATGGAGCGTCCGGATCTGCCCGCTGTGCACGCCTATTTCGAACGCTTGAGCCAGCGTCCGGCGTTCCTGCTGCACGGGCGAAATGGCAACCCGTGACGTTTCGCGACATCGGATTTACGACGCTGCGAACGAATCGGTGATTTCACTTCACCGCGTTATACAACTGGATTGAAGCGGATATCTCCTTACGACTCGGCGTGAAAGGGATCCGGCGGGCACGGCAGCCACCCTATGGAAGGTTGGAGTTGGAGGAATGCCATCTCGGGTTCAGCGAGGGGACGTGATTCGCCTGTGACGCGGCGACCGAATCTGGTTGATTATTGACACGGATGTATCCGCCGAAATCCGCTTGACGAACGCTTTTGATCAGAAGCGATGGGCACGTCGTCGATCGCGCGGTGTCGTTTTGGCGCGTTTTCCTCGGGGCGTTGCTGTTGCGCGGAAGGCAGATCTTTTCCATTGATAAGTTCACGACGCTCATATCTTGTGTCTTGGTATAGCGCACAAGAAAAACCGGAGATGAAATATTGACGGCTGAAGCAAGTGTTTTGCAACTGCGTGTTCTCGCTATGGTTGCATTGCGTCGTGACAACAAACGCAAATCTTGTTTCTGTCCGGGTCTCGAAAGTATGCGCCATAGTAGTGCGGGTGATACTGGGGCCTCAAGCCGGGTGCGCCTTCACATGAGCCTCCAGTCGCGAGAGCACTGGCGTGCGCGTTATTGACTGCGCTGCGATCAGGAGCAAGCAACGCGATCATGTGGCCATTTCCACTGCGTGCCGAATTGCCGTCATATGGGCGGCCGATCAGGAACAGGGGACGGGGGGTGGACGCCGCCATCCATCCCGCCCATGGTTTATCCCTCTCACAAAACTTCAACTGGAGTCGCAGATCTCCCAGAACTGCTGAGTAAAACGTAAAGGCACGTTCAAAGTCGGTAACACCCACGAATACGTGTGAAATCATTGTCATGTTCCTTGCAACAGGCGTTGGTCCCCGGCTGCAATCTCCTTAGTCCAAGGTAGCTCTGCGGTGCAATATGCGTGACGTCATGCTGCGCATGCCGATACGAACGCGTTGACGATCGGTGCAGGCTGCTCCCTGAGCGCTGCGCGCTCGGGTTGAAAAAGTGTCGCAACGAAAAACGGATGTTGAACCATTTCGATAACACGTACGTCGCCTGCCGCATCGTCTCCGGCGACCCGTAACGGGCCTGAAACCAGCGACGTTCTGAACTCGGGGTTAAGTCCATAACGACAACGGTAGCCCTCCGCTATTTCGCTGACTCCATAGGCGGCAGCGATGTGAGTGCCTGGAAACAAACGCACGAGATCCATGGTTTCAACCAAGGCGCATTCAAGTGGTGAAATCACTGCGCGCGCGGCGCCCGGCGCCGTTTCCGCATGTTCTGCATCCGCCCAGCCAAGCACGTTGCGAGCGTACTCAATGATGGCATGCTGAAATCCCCCGCAGGTACCCAGGAACGGGGTTGCGCTTTCTCGGGCGTGGCGAATGGCAAGGAGTGCGCCTTCCATGTTTTGGTAAGGACTCGCGGGGGTACACCAAATTCCATCGAACGAAGCGATACGCGAAACCGATGCGATTTCGACAGTGGGAATCCATTCAAAATCGACTTCGATCTGCATCGTGTCGGCCGCACGCTTTAAAGCGTGCGGAATAGCCAGATGAGCCGGCACCGAGTCATCATAGTCACCGACCAGGGCGACAGTAACTTTTGTTTGCATCCTTTTTGCTCTCTTCATTGATCTGCAGTGTGCGAGTACAGCGTGGTCTGCTCTTTCGCGCCCGGCTATAACTTTGAATTTTTCGAGACCATGCCGACGCACATATTTTAGCGGATGGCCGACCGAGAGCGTTCCCCTGATATTCATGAAGTCCGCGCGGAATCGCTACCACTGTTGATGCGTTACTTCCTGAAAGGCGCGAAGCGTCGACAAGCTGCAGTAAAGGCCTCGTCTCGGTCTGCATCGCGGTCTCTTTTTTGCTCTTGCAAAGAGCAAGTCATCGGCCACCAGTCTTGACGATAAATTCCGCAAGGTCCGTACGCACCGAGCGGGCTTTCAGCCATTCGAGCGGGATCTGCCATAGCGAAGCTTCGAAGCGGCTATGGAAAAATGCAAAGTGGCCTATCTCGGGATACCCCATCGTTTCCGGGGCAATACGCAAATGGGTAATCGGGCTGTCCCGGAAGTAGGCGAGCAAACGTTCGATTGCCGAAGCCGTGCCGAATTCGTCATCGGTTACGCTGAGTGCGAGCATGGGTCCATGAAACGTCGCAAAGCCCTCGACAAGTTTCGCCCGCTCCTCCTCCGTCAACGCATGGGGACCATTCCGGAACGCCTCCTCGAAACGGGGTTCGCGCGCAGTCCAGTCGCGTACCACCCCGCGCGGCGTGTCTTCCATCCAGCCGAGCATGCCACCGGGGAAATAGCCGAGAATGGCCGTGATTGCCGGCATGACTGCGTGCCATTTTATCAGCATGCCTAATCGTTTATGACTGGCATAGTCGCGCCAGTGAGCGAATTGGGCGCCCATGGTGAAAACGCGGTCGATCAGATGATTGGATGGGGCCAGTCCTACCAGAACGCCGCCTATGCTATGCGCGACGACCTGCACGGGCTGGTGAGGAAACGTGCTGAATGCCATCTGCAATACCGCTTCGAAATCAAGACGTCCCCAGTCCAGCCATCCTGCTTGCAAGCAGCGGAGGGACGCCGGGCGCGAACCGCCTATGCCGCGATAATCATAGGTAACGACGTTGAATCCGTGCTTACACAGGAACGCGGCGAAGCGTGAGTAATAGCTGCATCGGACCGATGTGGCGGGGTTGATGATGACCACGGGCCGGGGTCCGCCTGCATCAGGCGCGTCGTGATGGAGCCATATCTGGCCCTTCAGCGGGTAGCCGTCCTCCGCATGTATCGTGATCGGCGCAGGCTGGACCTCGTTCATTTTTTTCTCTTCTGTGAGGGTTTAGCGGATAGCTCGAATACCTGTTCATCGATTTGCTCTTCCAGGTCAGGCGAGTCTCAACGAAGAACGAGCCACGCTGCACACGGAAAGGTACCCACGCTGGCAATGGTAGACAGGAGAATGGCCGCCGACACCCGCGGCGGATCAGCGTCATACCGTTGCGCGAGCACGTAGATATTTCCGGCTGAGGGCAGGGACGCGATCAGAACGCCTGCCTGTACCCAGAACGGTTCAAGCTTCAAAACGTACTTGAGAACAAGCCATGTCAACAGCGGATAAAAAAACAGTTTTACGAGACTGATCAGGCATGCGGCGACGACACCTCCAACCTCGCCGACCTCGCCCAGTACGCAATGCACTTTTGCGCCGTTGAATCCTGCGGCAAATGCACGCCGTGCCGGATCGGTTCCACGCGCGGCGTTGAAGTCATCGCGAAGATC
>NZ_JBSIPA010000515.1:0-4450 GCF_053574605.1 Caballeronia sp. M23-90
TGCCTGCCCATGAAGCAGCCTGCCGCACGCGCCGCCGTGACACGGCAACGACGTTAGAACCGATGCCGCAACGACAGCTTCACAGCAACCTGCGTAGGTGTCGACGATTGCCCCAGCGTGGTAATCGCCGCAACCGCCGGCCGCCCTGTGGAGTCGACACCTGATGCGTGCTGCCACACGCCGACGAGATTCAGATCGGTGCGCTTGGAGAGCGAATAGTTCGGACCGAAATCGATCTGCTCGTACCTGGCGTCGCGTGCTGTCGTGTAGTCGAACGACGCACCGATCAACAATGCCGGCGTAATCGAATAACGGCCATTGATCTCGTAGCTGTTAAAGGCCGCCGTACCCGTGTTAGGCGTGGACGCGGTTCTTCGAATGTCCTGAAAACGTGCGTTCGTATAAACGATTCCAATCATGCCCTGGCCGATTCTGTATGAAGCGGCCGCACCGAATATTTGCCACACGTTGGCCGACACGTAGCCGCTGGTCACGGGGCTTCGGCCCGGCGTCACATACCCTGCCTGACCGGGAGAAAGCGCGCTATCGAGCACCGATACGGATGGATTGTTGATGTTGTCGTACGCTAGCGCGGCGCTCAGCGGACCATTCTCGTACTTGAGTCCAAGCGTGTAGATCCGGCTCGACGCAAAGTCGCCCGCCACGCCGCCGGGTGCGAACATGCCGCTCGCTTGCAGGCCATAGAAAGTCGGCGACAGATACTTCACCGCGTTATTCACGCGAAAGGTCGAGTTCAGATCGTCGGAATCGCCCGGATGAGTGCCGAGCCACGCCCACATCGAAGTCGCGGCAATCCCGCCTATGAGTTCCGTCATCGGATCATACTGGCGGCCCAGCGTCACCGCGCCCCACCTGTCGCTGCTCAGTCCGACAAAGGCTTGCCGCCCGAACTCGCGGCCGTTTTGCAGCAGCTTGCCGTTCGACGGATCGAAGCCGTTCTCAAGCGTAAAAATCGCCTTCAGGCCGCCGCCGAGATCCTCGCTGCCACGCAGCCCCCAGCGGCTGCCGTTTGTTTGTCCCGTGACCATCTGTACGTTCGAATGCCCGGACTGGTTGTTGACATACACGAGTCCGGCATCGATGAAGCCATATAGCGTGACGGAACTCTGCGCATGAGCCGCACTCGCGAGAAGCGGCAGAGTCAACAGGGCAAGGGTGGTCTTTTTCATAAAGTCTCCGGCATGACAAGGCCACGCTTTCTCGCACTAGCGAGAAAGCAGCAGGCTTCGCAGGTTTTTTAAGTAGTGGGTGCTACGGTGGTACTTCGGTGGCCTGACGGGAAGGCGAACGCCTCCCGCGCCAGATGCCAGTGACTCGTGTGATTCTCCGGGCTGACCCGGCGTGCTCGCGTGTTAGTGGGGAGTGCTCACCTCGACGGCTACCGGCCGTGAGCCGTAGATGCGCCCCATCACGAACACGGCGAGGCCGGCAATCAGCACAGGCCACGCGGAGAAACGGAAGATCTCCGCCGGCGTCCAATGCGCCGAATACAGCATGCCCGCGCTCAACGGTCCCGCAATGCCGCCCAGGCGGCCAATGCCGAGCGCCCAGCCCACACCCGTCGAACGCAGGTTGAGCGGGTAGTAGACGGCCGCCAGCGCGATAACGCTTTTCTGTCCGCCGCTAATGCAGAACCCGGCGCAGAAAACCATCACCATCAACCACGCGACGCTGCCCGAGAACGCGCCGCCTACCAGCCACATGAAGACGGAGCCCGCGAGATACATCACGGTCAGCGTGACGTACGGGCCGACCCGGTCCATCGCGAGGCCGAGCGGCACGGCGGAAAGCACACCGGCGATAGTCGGCAGCGCCGTCACCCAGACGACCGTCGCCGGCGAATACTGCATGCCGGTCAGCATGGTCGGCAGCCAGCTCTGCATGAAATAGAACTCGGCGAGGTTCAGGAAAAAGATCAACCAGAGCAACAGCGTGCCCGCCGAAGTGCGTCCCCTGACAAGCGCCGTGACACTCGCGTGCGCCTCGCCCTGGTCTTCGAGACGGAACCTGCTGCCAACCGGCACGTCGAGACGCGGAAAAAACCCCAGCAAGACGGCGCGCATGCGCTCGTCGCCGTTTGGGCGCCGCTGCAGAACCACCAGCGATTCGGGCAACAGCCAGGCAAGCGGCACGGTCAGCGCGATCGGCGCAAGCGCCCCCACCAGCATCAGCGATTTCCAGCCGAACGCCGGCATTAGTGCACCAGCTGTGAGACCCGCCACCACGAAGCCGAGCGAGAACCCGCAATACACGAGCAGCACGAAGGTGGCGCGCAGCCGCTTCGGCGCGAATTCGCAGGTTAGCGCCACCGCGCTCGGCGCGGCGGCGCCGAGCCCGATACCGGTCAGAAAACGCAATCCGATCAGCTCGGTGACGTTGGTCGCGAAAAGCGTCAGCAGCGTGAACAGTGCGAATAGCACGCTGCTTGCCAGCATCATGCGTTTATGACCGAAGCGCGCGGACAACGGCGCGATCGCAAGGTAGCCGACCATCAGCCCGACGAGCGCGGCGGAAAAGATCGAGCCGAGAACCTCGCGCGGCAGATGCCAGTCCTTTGAAAGCGCCGGCACGATGTAGCTGATGGCCTGCGTGTCGAAGCCGTCGAGAAACATCAGTAGCGCGCATAACAGCACCACGAGGCACTGGCCTATGCCGACCTTCTGGCGTTCGATGACCTCGACTACGTCGATGAGGGGGGATGCCACGGTGTTTGTCTCCTGTGATTGTTTTAGGAAGGCGCTACGTCATTGCTGGTGCTGTGTCGGTGTGCACAAAGGCGTCGCTGAAGAAATCGTCGTCGGGCAGGCCGGCTTTCAGGAACGACTCGTGGGCTGCCGTCGTCATGGCCGGGTTGCCGCACGCGTAGACCTGATAGCCGTCGAGCGAGCCGAGATCTTCGAGTACCGTCTCGTGAACGAACCCGCGGCGGCCGTTCCAGTCCGCGTTCGGCTCGGAGAGAACGGGTACGAATTTCAGCTTGCCGCCGTCGTGCCACTTCTGCGCCAGCTCGGAGAGATACAGGTCTTCAGCGCGACGCGCGCCCCAGTACAAAGTCAGCGGACGGTCGAGCCTGCGTTTGATTGCGTCCTCAACGATCGACTTGACGGGCGCGAAGCCCGTGCCGGTAGCAAGCAGAATGATGGGTTTCGTCGAGTCGTCCTGCAGCGAGAATTCGCCGAACGGCAACTCCACTCGCAGCTTGTGGCCTTTGTCCAGGCGCCGCAGCATGCCTTCGGAGAATCTGCCGCCCGGCACATGGCGAACGTGAAGCTGGATGCTGTCGCTTTCGTGAGGCGGATTCGCCATCGAGTAGTTACGGCGGCTGCCGTCTTCCAGCTCGATCTGCAAATACTGGCCGGCGCGAAACTTCGCGCGCACGCCGGTAGGTAGACGCAATTGCACGATGCTCACGTCCGCGGCCGGCTGCGTGACGCGGTAGACGGACATGTCGAGTGTCTTGCGCACCACCGGCTCGCGCCTGTCGATCTTGCGCGGCGCGATCGTCATGTCCGAAGACGGCCGCAGGCAGCACAGCAGCACATGCCCGGCAGGCCCCTGCACATCGCCCTGCACCGACGAGCGGCCCGCGCCGGCCACCACGCTGCCTTCACAGGTCGAACACACGCCCTTGCGGCACGAATACGGCACGCTGTAGCCCGAGCGCTCGGCGGCGGCGAGCACCGTTTCGCCCGCCTCGCAATGGAAAGCGATATCGCTGTCCGCGACGGAAATCTGGTAGTCCAAAATATGACCTCGAAAAGCGTTGGAACGTGTCACTCAGCCAGTGGGGCGAGCACGGTTCCAGTTGTGATCAGACGGATCGCGCCGAGCAGCGGCGCAGGATCCGCGAGCAAGGTGCCGGCAATGTCGAAGCCGCTGCCGTGCCCGACGCTCGAGAACAGCACGCCCGCGCCGATCGACAGCGCGGCGCTATGGCGGCCGGCGCGCAGCTTGACGGGAATGTGGCCCTGGTCGTGATACATCGCGACAAACACGTCGATGTCGGGATTGGTGAGCAATAGATCGGCGCCTTGCGGGCCGATAACCGTCATGCCGTCATCACGCAACTTGCGCGCGACCGGCTCGGTAATGTCGATGTCCTCGCGGCCGAAAAGACCGCCCTCGCCCGCATGCGGATTGATGCCCATCAGTCCGACCACGGGATGCGTGATGCCCATCAATTGCAGTGCCTGCACCGCCGCCCGCGCGGCGCGTTCGACGTGGCGCTGATCGAGCCGCGCGAGTGCCGAGGCAATACCTTCGTGCAACGTCGCATGAACGATGCGCAGGCCGCCGCCGATCAACATCGCTTACATGGGCGGCTACACGCTTTATCACGTGAAGCTCGACAGCGGCAAAGTGGTGGTCGCGAACTTGTCGAGCCTGACAATCGGCGAACTCGAATCACCCACCTGGGACGACGAGGTTT
>NZ_JBSIPA010000516.1:0-4436 GCF_053574605.1 Caballeronia sp. M23-90
TTGTTGTCGCAGTTTGCCGGCGCGGCCGACCAGCTGCCGGGCGCGCTCGTGGTCAACCCGTTCGACCTGTCGCAGATGTCGGAAGCGCTGGAACGGGCGTTATCGATGCCGCTCGCCGAGCGTCAATCCCGTCACACCGACATGATGGCGCCGTTGCGCGAGAACAATCTTTCCGTCTGGCGCGACTCCTTCTTGCAGGATTTGCGCAGTGTGGCGACGGCTGCATCGGTGACGAAGAAAACGGTGCGCCAGGTTTCCGAAGCTAAGCGACCTGCGCGCGTATCGAGTTGAATTGCTTGCTCTTTCGGTGAAGCCCCGCGCCTGTTCATCCGGCGCGGGGTTTTTTATTTGCGGTCGGCGTGCACGCGGAACGGCTTTTGCGTCGATGCATACACGCAATCAGGAGGTCATCATGAGTGGAAGCACTTTGGATCCGGACGAAGAAGGTGGTGTGGAAGTTGGGAAGGGCCATGGAACCGGCGCATTGGGGCCGAGCGATTCCTCGGATAGCGGATCGGACGTGCAAGGCGAAAAGCGGTATCCAGGTGATATCGAAGACGAACTCGATCAGCATGCGATCGGCCAGTCCGGAGCGGAGCTGAACAGCGACACGGATCGAAACGGAACGGGCGAGATGGCATCGGCGGACGGGGACAACAACCTCGAACTCGATTCGGACATCCTGCCCGACGAGGTCGAAGACGAAACCCGTGCAATCGACGATGAAACCGCCGACCCGGCCAACGACGAGGAAGAAGAGCCGTAATTTCCGCGGTTCCATGGAAAACGGCGCGCCCCGAGGGTGCGCCGTTTTTCTTTGTGCCTGTTAATCAGCGTTGTCAGGCAAAGCCCGAACGACCGCCGGGCGACGATTACGCGCTACCATCGCGGAAAAAGAACATCTGCGGGAGCGCGCGTTTGACCACGGCAACCACCAAACCGAAAGAACGAAGGCTGAAATTCTTCTGGTCCTGGATCCAGGAGCCGATCGTCCAATGGTCGCAGGATCATTGCGTCATGTTTTCTGCGGCCGTCGCATTCTTCGCGGCGTTTTCGCTTGCGCCAACGCTTGTCATCATCATCGCGGTCGCGAGTATTTTCTTCGGCGCGGACGCGGTGCAAGGGCGCCTGTTTGGCGAGATCGCGGGTGTCGTGGGCGCGGACGCGGCGCATGGCCTGGAAGCGATCGTCGCAAACGCATGGCACGCGGATATCGCCACGCGTACAGCGATTCTTTCCGGCGTGGGCGTGCTGGTCGGGGCATCGGCGACGTTTTCATCGCTGCATACGGCGCTCAACGTGATCTGGCCGGCACCCGTGTCAAGCACACGCGACAGCATTCTCGCCATCTTGCGCGTGCGGGCGATCTCGTTCGCGTTCGTGGTCGGCGCGGGTTTGCTGATCGTGGCGCTCCTCATACTCGATGCCGCCGTGGTCCTCGTCGGACAGTGGGTGCTCGGTACGAGCGGTCCATCGTTCCTGATTGCGGCGGTTGCTCAACGCGCAATTTCGCTTTTCATGATGATGCTGGCGTTTGCGGTGCTGCTGAAATTCCTGCCGAGCTCGCGCATGCAGTGGCGTGACGCGGCGCTGGGCGCCTCGGCGGCGGCGTTGCTTTTTGAGTGCGGCAAACGCCTCTTTGCGTTCTACCTGCAACACGCGGGCATGACCAACACGTTCGGCGCGGCGGGGTCGCTCGCGATCATCCTGATGTGGCTGTACTACTCGGCGGCGGTGTTCCTGCTCGGCGCGGAAGTATCGGCAACGGCAGGACGCAGGCGCAGGCAACACGTTTCCGGCTGGCGATAAAAAACGCCCTTGAATTATTTCAAAGGCGTTGGGTTCAGACCGGGAAAACCAGATTATGCGCGACGCAACTCGGCCGGCGGCACCTTCATCAGGTGACGATACTTCGCCACTGTCCGGCGCGCGACGATCACACCCTGATCCGCGAGCATCTTCGCGAGGCTGACATCGGAAAGGGGTTCGCTGCTGCTCTCCTTTGCGATCATCTCTTTCAGCAACGCGCGCACGGCAGCGGCCGAACACGTACCGCCGCTTTCCGTGCTCAACTCGCGCGGGAAGAAATGCTTGAACTCGAAAATGCCGCGCGGCGTCGACATATATTTGTTACCCGTCGCGCGTGAAATGGTCGATTCGTGGAGTTCGAGCTCATCGGCGACATCGCGCAGGACGAGCGGCTTGAGTGCGATTTCGCCGTAGTCGAAGAACGCCTTCTGATGTGAAACGATGCACTCTGCCACGCGCTGAATGGTCGTGAAACGCTGCTGTGCGTTGCGGATCAGCCAGCGTGCTTCCTGCAGTTGCTGGGCGAGCGGTGAACGGCTTGCACCAGCCGATTGCGCGAACAGCTCGGCATACATGCGGTGGATACGGGCGCGCGGAAGAACCGCCGGGTTGATCGTCACGACCCAGTTCTTCTTGACCTGGCGCACGATCACATCGGGTACGACGTAGTTGTCTTCTGCTGCACCATAGTTCGAACCTGGCTTCGGATCGAGCTTGCGCACGAGCGCACAAGCCACGCGCAGTTCGTCCGCGCTGCAGCCGATCTTCTTTTGCAACTCGGCTTGCTCACGGCGTGCGAGCCGTTCCAGATGATGCATCACGATCTCGATCGCAACAGCGCGTCCCGGCGTATCCGCGTCGAGTGCATCGAGTTGCAGACGCAGGCATTCGGACAACGTGCGTGCGCCGACACCGGGTTTATCGAGCGATTGCACGAGCTTCAGCGCGATGTTCAATTCGGCTTCTGACAATGCCGGTTCGATATCGACGAGCTCGGACAACTCCTGCAAATCCTGACGCAAGTAACCGTCGTCATCGAGTGCTTCGATGATCAGTTGCGCCACCGCGCGGTCGCGATCGTTGATTGGATAAAGCCGCAGGGTGTCGTGAAGCGTTTCATGCAAAGACGGTTCGATGCGAACCCAATCCGCAGGATCGGATCCGTCTCCATCGCCGTTGTTGCGTGTCGATGTACGGCCAAACGGATCGGAGGAGAACTCGCTCATGGAGTCCTCGTGCGACTGCGAGTCGCTGCTGTCCGAACCATCGTTGCTGCTCTCGGCGGCCATGGGTGCGTCGACCGGTGCGGTGGCTTCGCCGAGGGAGGGCGTCTCGCTCAGGGAGCTGCCGTTGTCGGTGGAAAGCGCGTTGTCTTCCGCTTGCGTCTCGTCGTACTCGAGGAAGGGATTGGTATCGAGCGCGTTGCGCAATTCCTGCTGAAACTCGAGCGACGAAAGCTGCAGCAGACGAACCGATTGCTGGAGGCGCGGCGTGAGCGCAAGACTTTGTTTGGTACGTAGTTCGAGGGAAGGCGGCATTGCGTGTTGTTCCTCAATGTTGGATCTTTCGTGCGTCCTCTAAGAGCAACACTCGTGCCATGCGAGTGATCGCCATCATGCAACGTGCGTGAGTGCACGATCCGAAAGAGATTTTTCGCATGGATGTTGCCCGTCGTATTCTTGTTCAGGGACTAATTCGCGCACTTTTTACACGCCCATCGGCAAAGCGCGGTGGTGCTGAAGACTGAGAGGGCGTGGCTGTCAGGACGCAAACATCACACGTATGAATCGTGCGGTGCGCATTGATGCATGGGGTTTTCAGGGTTTAGTCCGGGTCACATTTGCCGATCGCCGCAAGCGTCCCGGCACGCTACTTGCGTTGGTTACCACGCTACCGGTAGTGCTTTGGCATAGCCGGTATGAACCGAGCAGGTTAGTGCAGCAAGAAGCTGCGGCCGTACGAGGCGGCCTGCGATCAATCGGGACAGCGGACTCCGCCGTCCTCTTAATTCGATAAGAAGGAGAATCTCTATGAAGTCGACCCAATTCCTGAAAGCAGCCGGTGGTATCGCTTGCGTCGTGTTTGCGCTGAATGTCAACGCACAGACCGCTACGCATGCAACAGGTGCTTCCACGTCGATCGGCACGAAGGTCGATGACTCTGCAATCACGACGAAGGTCAAGGCCGAGTTGCTGGGCGCGAAGAACGTCAAGTCCACGCATATCCACGTGAAGACGCGTGCGGGCGTTGTTTCGCTGACGGGCACGGTGCCGACGGCCGATGACAAGAGCGGCGCTGAAGAAGTCGTGGCGAAGGTCGACGGTGTCGACTCGGTCAAGAACCATTTGAAGGTCGTTCAATAAGACTCACTGAGAGATGCGGGCGGGCTGAGAGCCGTCCGCCTCTTTTCTGGTTTATCGAAAAATTTTTCACGCTGGACACAATTGATCAGAAGTACGAATAAGTAACTCAACGTCCGGGCGCACAGGTTTTACTGTAGACGTCCGGCTTACAAGGAAATGGAGATGACCATGAAGAACACTAAAAAGTTTGCTTTGCTCGGCGCGCTCGCTTTTGCATTGGCCGGCCCCGCGATGGCTCAATCAGGCGGCGGTGCGGCGGGCGCA
>NZ_JBSIPA010000517.1:0-4427 GCF_053574605.1 Caballeronia sp. M23-90
TTGCGCTGCGCCTCGACCCGACCATCCGTGACTGGAACGCGCCCCACGCGCTGCTGCTGGAGAAGGTTCGCCGCCGCGCGCATGAGTTCGACGTGCTCCACTTCCACCTCGACTACATGCCGTTTTCAACGTTCTCGCAGATGGATACGCCGTTCGTGACCACGCTGCATGGCCGTCTCGACCTGCCCGAATTGCAGCCGGTTTTCGATGCATTTCCAGAAGCGCCGGTCATCTCGATCTCGGATTCGCAGCGCCAGCCGCTGCCGCAAGCCGCGTGGCTAAACACGATTTACCACGGGCTGCCGCAGGATCTCCTGACGCCGCAAAAGCACAAGAAGCCGGAATACCTCGCCTTTCTCGGCCGTATCTGCCCGGAAAAGCGCGCCGATCTGGCAATTCAGATCGCAGCGCAAACCGGTCTGCCGCTGAAGATCGCCGCAAAGGTTGACAAGGTTGACCAGGAGTATTTCAAGAGCACGATCGAGCCGTTGCTTTCCAGCGCAAATGTGGAATTCGTCGGCGAGATCAACGAGCAGCAAAAGCCGGAGTTCCTCTCGGGCGCCAAGGCGCTGCTGTTCCCGATCGACTGGTCGGAGCCGTTTGGTCTTGTGATGATCGAAGCCATGGCGTGCGGTACGCCGGTAATCGCGTTCAATCGCGGTTCGGTCCCGGAAGTCATCGATCACGGCGTGACGGGCTTTATCTGCGAAGACGTGCAGGGCGCAGTTGGCGCACTTCAGCGACTCGATGAACTGTCGCGCACCGAAATCCGCGCGCAGTTCGAACGCCGTTTCTGTGCAAGCACGATGGCGCAGAATTATGTCGACAGCTATACCGCCCTGCTTCAGGCGGCAAAGCGCCCGATGCTGCGCCAGGTTGCAGTAGGCTGATCGAGGAACGCCGATTAATCCGATGTTGCGATCCATAAAGATTCGACATCGGAGAGTTTTTGATTTACTTAGCTGGAATAAACCGCGTTATTGCAGCGCAAAGAAATCCACCCGCAGCAGGGTGGATTTTTTTGTATCCAGAGACACCAGCGGGGCCTTTTTCGCAGTTTGTCCCGATGCACGGCTTTGTCAGGAATGCTCCTGATTAATCAAGAAACGCTCCCGGCTTTTACCCACGATCCACTTCGGCGGTTTGCCACGGCCACTCCACGTATTACCTGACTTGGGATCCTGGTAGACCGGTGGCAATGGTTCTTTCTTCGGCGGGCGCCCGCGGCGTACAACCGTCAGCCCCAAATCCTGTGCGGTAAGCCCATACTCAACGATCTTCCGCCGTATATCCACGAGTACAGCTTCCAGTTCCGTGCGGCGCGCTTCTTCGGCCTGCTCCTGAAGTTTGGCTATTTGGGCCTTCAGCTCAATGTATTGCGACATTTCCAATCCCTTTTCAATAGGCAGCGATTATTGAGAAGCCTAACGATATCGAATAAAAGATGCAACGGTTGCCAACGCAATTGCAGAAAGTCCCAAACAACTTAAGAAGATTCTTGAAACTATAGGCCAATCTTAATAGGACTTGCCTTAGTTCTGGCTGATTTGACAATTGTTGACAACTACTGCCGATACTCGGATTACACTGCCTACCCGCTGCATTTGGTCGTCAATTTAATAGCGATCACACGCAGCGAAAACGTTTCAGTTTTTTATATATTTTTAGGACTTCGAATCATGCGATTGGGACAGCGCCTCGGCGCAGAAATGTTTGGTACGTTCTGGCTCGTGCTGGGCGGCTGCGGAAGCGCCGTACTTGCCGCTGGATTTCCTCAACTTGGTATTGGCTTTGCGGGCGTCTCGCTCGCGTTTGGCCTGACCGTGCTCACCATGGCTTATGCCATCGGCCACATCTCCGGTTGCCACCTGAACCCGGCCGTAAGCGTTGGCTTGACCGTCGCCGGCCGCTTTCCGGTTCGCGATCTGGCTCCGTACATTGTCGCGCAAGTGATTGGCGGCATTCTCGGCGCGTACGTGCTGTATGTGATCGCAAGCGGTTCGCCGACCTTTGAACTCGGCGGTTTCGCGACCAATGGCTTTGGCGACCAATCGCCTGGTCATTACTCGATGATGGCCGCGCTCGTCTGCGAAGTGGTCATGACGTTCTTCTTCCTGTTCGTCATCCTTGGCGCAACCGACAGCCGTGCGCCCGCCGGTTTTGCACCGATCGCAATCGGGCTGTGCCTGACGCTGATCCACCTGATCTCGATCCCGGTGACCAACACGTCTGTGAACCCGGCTCGCTCGACCGGCCCGGCATTGTTCGTCGGCGGCGCGGCAGTGGAACAACTGTGGCTGTTTTGGGTTGCACCGATCATCGGCGCGATCATCGCGGGTGTGGTCTATCCGCTGCTGACCGGCGCGAAGAAACGGGCGCTTGCATCGGCCTGATTCACAGCAAGTCGATTGAGGAAAAACGGGCGCCCGGCGCCCGTTTTTTTATTGAGTTCGCGGTTTCAACCGTTTAAACCAGCCAGGCAATATGAATCGGCTGCGACAAATGTAATGTGCGTTTACTGCTTTTCGAATCTGGAAATGCTGGCCGTCAGAGCCACACGCCGTTCCATCAACCGCAAAGCTTTTACCATCATGGGTTTTGCACCCATGCCAGCCACGCTTTAATCCCGCAGACTCCCTTTCGCAACACTTTCACCCGGTAACAACTCGTCGATACTCGTAAGACGACGGATGCGTACATTAGATTCATGCGACACGCGTCGCCCATAAAGGAGAACACCATGACACGCATCGTTACGCATCTGCTGGTTGCCGCTGGTCTCGCGTTAGGTGCAGCAGGAGCCGCGCAGGCACATACAGATCTGAATATCGGCTTGTCGCTTGGCGCACCGGTTTATACAAGTCCCGCGGCGGTGTATGTACAACCCGCACCCTATTATCGTGCGGCGCCGCCCGCCTGGCGTCGTCACGATGAACCGCGCTGGGGCGGACCGGACCGGGGCCGTTGGGATCGTACCGGCTGGGACCATCGCGGCGGGAATTATGGCGGCGATAATCGCGGCGGATGGAATCATCGTGGATAAAGATCCGGCGTTTCGCCAGATCTAAAAAAAGGAGCGGCCGTATGGGCGCTCCTTTTTTATTGTTCGCGTTTGATCGTGTTACTCGCCAGCGGCGATTTTGTCGCTCATGCCGAACAAACTGCGCAGCTGATGTGCGACCCCTGCCTCGAAGTTATTGCCAGTTCTCGGAATATTCGGCAGGCGCTTGACCAGATCAGGATTCGCGTTTTTCATCATGAATGGACGTCCGGCGGTTTCAAGCAAGTCGATATCATTCATGTTGTCGCCGAACGCCACGCAATGCGCGGTATCGATATCGAGTCGGTCCAGCACGAACCGCAATGCCCTTCCCTTGGATACATCCGACGTCATCACCTCCAGGCAATCCGGCATTGAAAAGGTCACGTAAATGGAATCGCCGAATTCACGTTCGAGATTCGCCGCGGTCACCTTCAAATCTTCCGGATCGCCAATATAAAGCACCTTCGCAATGTTCTCGCCGTCGTGCTGGCGCAGATCCATGACGTCATAGTTGAATCCCGAATCCTGGTGAAATTCGAGCAAGGTCGGCGCATGCCGGTCGATCAGCCAGGCGTCGTCGGCGAACAGGTTCACGATCACACGCTCGCTGCCCGCCAGATCCGGCTGGACGAGCCGGCGCACGGCTGAAGGCGCAATGTCACGCGCGTAAATACGCTCGTTGTCGGGCGCGTGGATGCGGGCGCCGTTCGACGTGATGAGATACGCATTGATACCCAGCACCATTCGAATCCCCACCACGTCCCGGTAATGCCGCCCCGTGGCGATAATGAAACGCACCCCTTGCGCTTCAAGTTCGCGGACCGTTTCGACGGTGAACGGGTCGACCTGATGGTCGCTGTTGAGCAAGGTGCCGTCGAGATCGGTTGCGATGATCGAATACATGGGAAGGCGCTTCCTTTTAGCCGTTAGGACTCTGGCATTCTAGCGCGCTGCCCGCCCTTCCCCCGCCGCCGCGCGGTGAGCCAGTTGCAGCGCGCCCGCTGCTGAGTCCGCAAGCGGTACTCGCAAGCGGGCGCGAAGCGTCTCCGGCACAAACGGTTCGAGCGGGCTCGCAAGACCGCCGCACAATGCCACCGGCATTACCTTGTCGGGGTCGAGCGCCGCCACCATCGTCTCGATCTCGCGACCCGCCTCCTGAAGCAGCCGCTCGGCGAACGGATGATTTCGATGCTGGAAGATCGTGGGTGCGAGCGTGGCATAGGCGGTCTGGTTGGCAGCGCTCAGCCACACCACCAGACCATCGCGATCGGCGACATTGGTGCATTCAAGCAGCGCATGGGACCAGTCGTCAGCCGGCGCGCGCCCATCCAGGACGCGCTGCAGATGCACCGATGTCGCCGATCGCGATGGTCTGGTGGTGTGA
>NZ_JBSIPA010000518.1:0-4408 GCF_053574605.1 Caballeronia sp. M23-90
CGTCATGCGCGACGCAATGGCTTGTCCTGCTGCGTCGTCCGCGGCGCTGTTGATGCGCTTGCCCGACGACAGGCGGGTGATTGCCGACGACAGCGCGCTCTGCGTGCTGCCCAGGTTTGCTGAGCGACCAGCGAGTTGATATTGCTGTTAATACCGATCATTTGGATTTCTCCTGAAAAAGCTATGTGAGCTAAAAGGGCTGTTTTTGGCTACTACGCCGTCCTGTTGCCTGGCGGTTCCGAGCGTGTTAGCCGGCCGCCTACTTGGGTTAGCGGCCCCTCACAAAAAACTTGAGGAATTCGAAAATCATTTGTAGAAGGAATGCCTTGAACGCTGGAGATAGTCTTGCCGTAAGGGGTTTGCAATGGCACGCCGCCTGCGGGCATGCAGATTCACGGGTATTCTTTTTCGCAGCATTCCCTTGATTGCACATGTCAGGAGCCACCATGCAACACCGCACCATCGGTACCTCGGACCTCAAGGTCGCGCCGCTCGTCTTTGGCGGCAACGTGTTCGGCTGGACCGCCGACGAACGCACGTCCTTCTCCCTTCTCGACGCTTTTGTCGACCACGGCCTCAATTTCATCGATACCGCCGACGTCTATTCGGCCTGGGTCGAAGGCCACCAGGGCGGTGAATCGGAGACGATCATCGGCAAGTGGCTGAAGGAGAGCGGCAAGCGCGACAAGGTCGTGCTCGCCACCAAGGTAGGCATGCTGAGCACGCGGCCGGGGCTGTCGGCGGCGAACATCGAAGCGGCCGTGAACGACTCGCTCAAGCGGCTCAAGACGGATTACATCGACGTCTATTTCTCCCATCTCGACGACGATAAAACGCCGCTCATCGACACGCTCGGCGCCTATCAGAAGCTGATTGCAGCCGGAAAGGTGCGGGTGATCGGGGCATCGAACTACACGGGCGACCGGCTGGAAGAGGCGCTGAAGATCTCTCAAAAGGAGGGCATTCCGGGTTATCAGGTGCTGCAACCGGAATACAACCTCTACGATCGCGCAGGTTACGAAGGCGACCAGGAGCCGGTCGCGGCGGCGCATAAAGTCTCTGTGGTGACGTACTACAGCCTGGCGAGCGGTTTCCTGAGCGGAAAATACCGGTCCAAAGCCGATACGGAGAACGCTGCGCGCGGTTCCAAGGTCTCGGGCTATCTGAACGATCGCGGCTTGCGGATCATCGATGCGCTCGTCAAGGTCGCCGACCGCCACGGCGTCGCGCCCGCTACAATTGCGCTCGCATGGCTGATCGCACGTCCAAGCGTGACAGCGCCGATTGCCAGCGCGACTTCGGTCAAACAGCTCGAAAATCTTGCCGAAGCGACGCGCATCACGCTCGAGTCTGAAGACATTGCGTTGCTGACGGAGGTCAGTGATCCGGCGTAAGTTTTCGCATAAATACCTGAAAAACTTCGGATTTTCATGGAGTTGCGCCCCGCAAACCGGCTTTGCGGGGTTGGCGATACGTCGACGATCTGATAACATCTCGCCCGAATCGAGATTTTTGCCCGATGACGCCGCAGCTTTTCGCGACGTCTGGCGGCCCGAAGTGCGCTGTTCCGGATTCCAGGGAATGCGCATGCCGTGATCGGCGGTGAAATCCCACCTCTCTCTTTTCCGGCCTCCGTGGCCGCTTTGCTCGTGTTCGCCGCGTTGGGTGGACGATCGGAGTGCCGGCGCGCGGCGTAAGCCCGTTTGGTTACGCTTCGCCGCGCAGTCAGAAAAACGTATTAGCGATTTAGGACTTCCATGACCACTATTGTTTTGAAAGAAAATGAGCCGTTCGACGTTGCGATCCGTCGCTTTCGCCGGACCATCGAAAAGAACGGCCTGATCGCCGAACTTCGCGAACGCCAGTCGTACGAGAAGCCGACGACAGCACGCAAGCGCAAGAAAGCGGCTGCAGTTAGCCGCCTGCGCAAGCGTCTGCGCAGCCAGATGCTGCCCAAGAAGCTTCACTGATTCTTGGCATGTTGCGGCCTCAGTCTGGGCCGCAACAAAGCAAAACGGCGATGCTGCCCGAAAGGGTTGCATCGCCGTTTTGCTTTGTGTTCTGCTTTGCGCTTCGTGTTTTGCTTTGTACTTTGTGGCAGCCGTGCTGTGCTTTTCAGACGAAGGCGTGGCGCTCCGCCAAGCGAGCCAGGACCTGCGGCCATTCGTCGACGCGGAAGTCGTCATGAACTTCTTCCAGCTCGATCAGCAGCTCGGCAATTTCAGGATCGTAGGCATTCACGTTGGATGCATACAGCGCCCGCAGTAGCGATCCGTCTCTCGCGTTCCGGTAGTACGAGATACCAATGCCTTCAATGTCCGGCTGGTACACGTCGTCAGCAATCAGCGACCCGATAGCGCATTTGCGGCCGTCGCTGCTGCGAAGCCGGCACGAACCGTTGTCATCCTCCGACACGGCCCGCTGCGTGAGCAGATGCGCGCTCACGCGTTCGTAGATGTCTCTTGCCGTTAACATTGCGTTACTCGTTGTTCTAATTGATGCATTTCCTGGAACCTCGACGGAGCCAGGCAGTGTCCTTGCGCTCAAGCCGCTGACTTCAACCGTTCCGCCGACAGATTGAACTGGCGTGCAATCGATGCAAACCGCTCGCGCCATTCCCATTTGCCGAATACGTCGTGCACGTTCTGCAGGCATCTGAGCAATTCGACGGTAGTCGGGTCGTAGACATTGATGTTCGAGCGCAACAACGCCCGCTTCAACGCTGTCACACCGACATCCATGTACGAAGGCACAGACTCGGGACCTTTGTCGATGTAGCGGATAGGCACGCCTTCCATCGCTGTCATGTAGTCTCGCGGCTTGATGAAGCTGCCTACTGGACAGCCGCCGCAGTATCCGCGATATGCGCCGCCGCCTCGCGGCAGCAAAGCTGCCTGACCCTGGCCAAACAAGTGGTGCACGGCGCTATCGAAGATTTCCTGATGCGTCAAAAAGTTGAGGTTTTTCATTCTGCTTTCCCCTGCACCGACATCGCGGCGCTTCGTGGGTGTCATCAAACAGCGTTATCAGTATCGGACGCGATTCGGGTCGTCTTAGCGCGGTGAGCCACACAATCCGCGTTTTTCGATTCGCCATTCGCTTTCCTGCAATACCGCCCGCCAGGACCAAGCACGCTTCGGCCAGCCTCACATCGCGACTGACGGCAAATAAGCCGTTCACGCGCTGCAAAACCAGTTCGCACTTAATTTATAGCGGTTCTTCCCGGTAAAAAATGGGTGCTGGCACTCAGTAGGTCGCAATTTTGACATGCTGCCCGGGTTTCTGCACGGCCGGTGGCCAGCCGACGCGGCTTTGTAGTAAAGGCTCCAGAGCGTTTTCTACCCGCCAAAAAGCATTGCCGTCGGGATTTTCCCTGAGGATGCCTTAAACAACGAAGTTTGTTGCGAAAACGCAATATCTGAGCTGCAAACCCGTGGCAATGAATTTCTTAAACTGATGGCTTTTTGGCGGATGGACGCTTTGCACTCGGTAGAGCGTAGTCCGAACGGCAGAAACAGGCGGCTTCGTGGTCGTTGACCATGCCGGTTGCTTGCATGAAGGCGTAGCACGTGGTCGATCCGACGAACGTACAACCGAATTTCCTCAGCGCGCGACTCAATGCGTCCGATATTTCCGTGGAGGCCGGCGCGTGCGAGTACGAAGCGCGCGGAGTGTCGACAGGCGTGCCGCCGACAAACGACCACACGAATGCCGCGAAGGAGCCGTGCTCAGCCTGAATTCGCTGTACCGCGCGAGCGTTGGCGACAGCGGATGCGATCTTCGCCCGGTTGCGGATGATGCGGGCGTCGAGCAGGAGTTTGGCTGCATCGTTTTCCGAGAAGGCGGCAACCCTGTCTATATTGAAGTTGTGAAACAGCGTCTTGTAGCCCTCGCGCTTGTTAAGAATCGTTGACCAGGACAAGCCGGCCTGAGCGCCCTCGAGCACGAGCATTTCGAAGAGATGACGATCGTCGTGCGAGGGGACGCCCCATTCCGTGTCGTGATAGTGGGCGAGGGCCGGCGTGCTCACCCAGCCGCAGCGGTGCGGCTCGGGAGTTTCGCTGGGCTGGGCTGATCTCTTAGGTTTTGTCATGGCTGATTCAGGGATGCATGGTGAACGTTCGATCAGCATAGGCGGAAGGCTTTGCGCGGAACAGTCGGCCGAATGGCATGGTCGGTGATGCGGTCTTGCGTTCAAGTGGTATCCCATTCGGCTGAGTGGCGGTGCCGGCGCCGGGCCGTTAAGCTTCCGGCATGACTAATTCAAACCACTCCTACTCTTATCTGATCGGCGTCGATGGCGGCGGCAGCGGCACGCGTGTTGTCCTGGCCGACGCAAACGGCGTCGAACTCGCTCGTGCATCGGGTGGACCTTCAGGGCTTGGACTTGGCGTCGAGCGCGCCTGGA
>NZ_JBSIPA010000519.1:0-4408 GCF_053574605.1 Caballeronia sp. M23-90
GCGCCGCTTTGTCGTAATCGCCATTTCGCCAGCCTGATGGCTGATCTACCCGTCTTTATCCGGCAGAGTCACGCCGAACGCGACGAAGCCGCGCTTGCAGAGCGGATCGTGAAAGAGGAAGGCAGCGAACGTGCGGGGCGTGCGCTTGGCGCGGCGCCGCTTTGTCGTAATCGCCATTTCGCCAGCCTGATGGCTGATCTACCCGTCTTTATCCGGCAGAGTCACGCCGAACGCGACGAAGCCGCGCTTGCAGAGCGGATCGTGAAAGAGGAAGGCAGCGCATGGAACCTGTAGTTACTCAAGTGGAAAACGCAGAGCACAATGATCGGGCAATCGAGGGACGCGGCACGCCAGAAGCTGCATGGCAAAGCTCGGAGCAACTTTCCACTCTCCCCGAAGTCGATCCGGGCATGCTCGTCCCGCCGGGCGCGCGTGCGGTGATTGTTTCTCCGCATCCCGACGATGAAATCCTCGGCACCGGCGGCTTGCTCGCACGCCTTTCCGATTTGGGCCGCAAGGTGTTGATCATCGCGGTGACCGATGGCACCGCAAGCCATCCCGATTCGCCTGAATGGCCAGCCGCGCGCCTCGCCGCCACGCGGCCGCAGGAAACACGTGACGCGCTCCAGCGTTTGCGCATGCGCCACGTTGCGCTGGTTCGGCTCCATTTGCCGGATGGCGGCGGCAACACCTTCGAGTCAGACCTGTCGAAAGCGCTCGAAGCGCACCTGGAACCCGGGGACGTCGTGTTCGGCACCTGGCGCTATGACGGCCATCCCGACCACGAATCGGTCGGCCGGGCGGTTACAGCCGTTGCCGGCGCACTTGATCTACCCTTCGTGGAAGTTCCGGTCTGGACGTGGCATTGGGCAGCGCCCGACGATTCGCGTGTGCCCTGGAGCCGTGCGCGCCGCATCTCGCTTGACGACGCAACCCTCGCTCGCAAGGTTCACGCGGTCCAGGCGTTCCGCAGCCAGATAGAAGCCGATGGTTCCACGGGCCGCGACGCCATTCTCCCGGCCCATGTGCTGGAGCGCCTCACGCGCCCCTACGAGGTCGTCCTGATATGACCGGCGAACCGAACGCGCACGAGTACTTCGACGGCTTGTACAAGCGTAGTGACGACCCTTGGCTGCTTCGCGACCGCTGGTACGAACGCCGCAAGCGGGCATTGACGCTCGCTGCATTACCCGATGAACGCTACCGCCGCGCCTACGAACCCGGCTGTGCGAACGGTGAATTCACGGCCGAACTGGCGGCGCGTTGCGACACGCTTCTCGCGGCGGATCTGAATCCGGCGGCTGTCGATCTGGCGCGTCGCCGAGTGGCGGATCTGCGCCACGTCCAGGTCGAACAACGGGCAATGCCCGATGACTGGCCCGACGGCGAGTTCGACCTGATTGTCGTCAGCGAAGTGGCTTATTACCTGACGCACGATCAGCTCATACGGCTGGTACAACGGCTGACGTCTTCCCTGTGCGCAGGCGGAACCGTGGTTGCGTGCCACTGGCGTCGGCCAATCGAAGGATGGCCATTTACCGGCGACGACGTTCACGCCGAACTCCGCGCAACGCTTGCGATTCCGGCCCTGTCGCACTATGAAGACGACGACCTCGTGCTCGACGTGTGGTCATCGAACAAGGCGTCGGTGCATCAGCGCGAAGCCCGTTAGATCCCATTTACTAAACAAGGAAGCAAACCGAAAGTCTTGTCAGCAAGCCGTTGCGGGTTTTCTCTAAGGCCCGCGACGGTAAAATGCCCATCGTTTTACTATACAATCCCCGCGATCATGCGAACCTCGCTTTACCGATAAACACCGGCCGAACGAGCTTCATAAACCATAGAACACGCATGCGGAGATTGAAAGACAGATGGGTACAACCATTCGTGATGTCGCACGCGCAGCCAGCGTGTCGATCGGCACGGTATCGCGGGCACTGAAGAACCAGCCGGGTTTGTCGGAAGCGACGCGCGAACGTGTAGTGGAAGCGGCGCGGCAACTCGGCTACGACGCCGCCCAGCTCCGCACGCGCATCCGGCGCGTCACCTTCCTGCTGCATCGCCAGCACAATAATTTCGCGGTCAGCCCGTTCTTTTCCCACGTCCTGCATGGTTTCGAGGAAGCGTGCCGCGAGCGGCGGCTGGTGCCTTCGGTACTGACAGCCGGCCCGACCCACGACCTCGCCCAGCAAATGCGGCTTCACGCACCCGACGCGGTGGCCGTCGCGGGATTCATCGAACCTGAATTGCTTGCTCACCTGCGTTCGATGAACCGGCCCGTCGTGCTGATCGACCTGCACGCGCCGGGATTCCGTTCGGTCAACGTCGACAACACGCGCGGCGCGGCGCTCGCCATGCAGCATCTCTTTGCCATGGGCAGAAAGCGCATTGCGTTCATTGGCGGGTCGCTGGCACATTACAGCATCGCCCAGCGGGCGATGGGCTACCGGCTTGCGTACTTCGAAGCCGGCATGCTTTTCGACCCTACGCTCGAAGTGACGACGCAGCCGGCCATCGACGCGGAAGTCGCCGCCGCCGACGCCATGGAGCGCCTGATCGCGCAAGCTCACCAGCAATCGAAGCCGCTGCCGGACGCTGTTTTCGCCTATAACGATGCAGCGGCCCTCGCCGCCATGCGTGTCTGCGTGGCGCACGGGCTGCGAATTCCGGAAGACGTGGCGTTTGTCGGTTTCGACGACATTCCCGCCGCAGCCCAAAGCACGCCGCCGCTTACCACGGTCACGGTGGACAAGGAGGCGCTTGGCCGTCGCGGCGTGGACCTGCTGCTGGAAACCGCGCAAAACAACGACGCCAGCGATGCCGACATGGACATCACCACCGACACGCTCGTGCCCGTGCGCCTGATTCCGCGCGCGAGCTCGGCAATAACACGGACACAGACATCGGTATGAACTCAACCGCGTTCCAGGCGGCGGACCGGGCCGAACCGGACTTCCGCAGCCGCGATTTCCTGCTCGATCATGTGCGCCACACGCTCGCGTTCTACGAGCGGACGGCCCGCGATCCATCGGGCGGGTTTTATCATTTCTTCAAAGATGACGGCACGGTCTACGACCACACCACGCGGCATCTGGTCAGCAGTACGCGCTTTGTCTTCAATCACGCGATGGCCTTTCGCCATTTCGGTGGCCAGCACCATCTGGACAACGCGCGCCACGCGTTTGCGTTTTTGCGCAATGCCCATTGGGACGCCGTGAACCAGGGTTACGACTGGGAGATCGAGTGGCGCGATGGCGCGAAACGCACGCTGGACGGCACGCGGCATTGCTACGGCCACGCGTTTGTGCTGCTCGCGTGTGCGCACGCGGCGATGGCGGGTATCGACGAAGCCCGGCCTCTGATAGATGAAACCTTCCAGTTGATGGACCAGCACTTCTGGGATGCGAATGCCGGTCTCTACGCCGACGAAGCCACGCCCGACTGGCAGTTGTCGCCTTATCGCGGGCAGAACGCGAACATGCACGCGACCGAAGCGCTGCTCGCCGCGTACGAGGCGACCGGCCATGTGCTCTATCTGGACCGGGCAGAGAAGATCGCCGGCAACATCACGCTGCGTCAGGCGCGGCTTTCTAACGGCCTCGTGTGGGAACACTTCAACGAGGATTGGTCGGTCGACTGGCATTACAACGAATCCGACAGTTCGAACATCTTCCGCCCGTGGGGTTTCCAGCCCGGTCACCAGACCGAATGGGCAAAGCTGCTGCTGATCCTGGAGCGGCATCGGGCGTTGCCGTGGCTCGCGCCGCGCGCTATCGAACTGTTCGATGCCGGCTTCAACCGCGCGTGGGACGAGCAGCACGGCGGCCTCTACTACGGCTTCGGCCCCGACAATTCCATTTGTGACCACGACAAATACTTCTGGGTTCAGGCCGAGACCTTCGCCACGGCCGCGCTGCTCGGCAAACGCACGGGCCTCGAACGCTTCTGGGATTGCTACGACGAACTCTGGCGCTATAGCTGGGCGCACTTCGTCGATCACAAATACGGCGCGTGGTTCCGCATCCTGACCTGCGACAACCGCAAATACGGCGATGAAAAAAGCCCCGCCGGCAAGACCGATTACCACACGATGGGCGCGTGCTACGAGGTGCTGAACGCGTTGGGCGTCAATACGCCGGACACATCAGCCTCAACCACCACGACCCAGCACATCGCCGAAACAGAGACGGCCAGACAATGAACGCGACGACCTCCACTCCTGCCTTCCCGCAATTCGTCTCCGCTGGCGACATCCTCACCGACCTGATCCGCACCGGCCCGTCGGACTGGCTCTCGCGTCCGGGCGGCGCGGGTCAGGGCGGGGGGAGGTCGGAAGAGCGGCGGGGAGGGGAAGAGTGTAGGGTAGGGGGGAGGTCTCGGGGGGCGCCGGATCAATAAAAAAAAAAAA
>NZ_JBSIPA010000051.1:0-23184 GCF_053574605.1 Caballeronia sp. M23-90
TGCTTGCCGAACGACCAGTGCCGATAATTCACCGGCATGCCAACCGACGCATATGCGTCCATCATCTGCTCGGCGCTGATGAGTTCAAGCTGGATGGGATAGACGTCGAGCCCATAGCGTTGCGCGAGTTGCGGGCGGAACACGAGCGACAGGGCGGTGATCAGGAGCGCGTAACCCAGTACTAGCTGGATGACCCGCGCGGCTGCGGGCGTGTTCAGGCCGTACCGGTGAAGCAGGAACAGCGTGATGGCGGCGGCGGGAATGCTTCCTGCCGCAAGCCGTCCCGTGATGCGCCAGTCCACGGAGCCTTTCAATCCATGGACCAGCGTGCCGGCGGACTTGGTCGCGGCTGCATAAAGCAGGTCGGTGCCGACCGCCGTGGCAGGATGAATGCCGAACAGCAGCACGAGCAGCGGGGTCATCAGCGATCCGCCGCCAACGCCGGTGAGTCCGACCAGAAAGCCGACGGCGAGGCCAGAAGCCGAATAAAGTAGATCGATATGTGGGAAAGACATGCAGCTTGGAGAACCGGTTGGGTGAGCGTCGGTCGAAAAACGGTCGATGATAGCGGGTCCGCCGCGTGCACGCCTCCGGTCCCGGCAAATTGATTCGCAGGCTCCGGCCGTACAATCCGCCAACGGTGGCCGATATGGCCGGGTAAGCCGAGTGTCCAGGCAACTCTTTTTCAGGAAGGTGTAATGGAAACGAAGGAACAACAGCAGGCAAATCAGTCGCTTGACGACCAGAAGGCCGCTGCCGCTGGCCGTAGCCCCGCGCACGACGACCTTCCCGATCCGGTGCGCAGCACGGTCGGTGTGCGCGAAGTTGCTCCCACCACGCCCCTCGCGGTGACTGACGGCGCATTTATCGCAACAGAACACTCGAATTATGCGAATGAGCGTCAGTTCGTGCTCAAGGCAGGCAATACGTTCGTCGTGAACGACGCCAATGGAGACATCCGCGGCAACGACGATGGGCTCTTCGTCAACGATACCCGCGTGCTGTCGCAGCTTCGCCTGACCTTCGGCGGCCGCGCGCCGTCGTTGCTGTCGGGGAGCGTATCCAGCGACAACGCCGTTTTTACCGCGCACATGACCAACCGGCCGCTGCCCCCCATCGGTGGTGCGACCACGCCGGAAGGGGTGCTTCACATCGAGCGCCGGCGCGTGCTGTCGCGGCACGTGCTGCACGAAGCCATTGTATTGACCAATTACGGCACGGAACCGGCGACGGTGCCGCTGTCCATCGACTTTGCGGCCGACTTTCACGACATGTTCGAGGTCCGCGGTTCCACGCGTCCCAAACGCGGGGAAATGCGCGAGCCGTGCATCGAAGACGGAGAAGTGGTACTTCGCTACACGGGTCTCGATGAAGTCGAGCGGACCGCGCGCATCCAGTTCTCCCCCGCGCCGCATTCGCTGACAGTCAGCCGAGCCGATTACGCGTTGCGAATCCAGCCGGAAACGGCCATGTCGATTTACCTGTCGGTAACGGCGCTCACGCATGCGTTGAGCGATGCGAGCGCGGAAAGCAAGAAGATCGCCGAGGAAGGTGCGGAATGCGCGCCGGAATCGGGGCGCCCGGCGATCCGCGAGGCACTGGTCGATGCTCACAGGCGCATGCGCGACAGACGCCGCTCGGTCGCGCGGGTGCGTTCGAGCAATCCGCTCTTCAGCGAGTGGATCGACCGGTCGCTGGCCGACCTGGGATTGCTTACCACCGACCTCGAAACGGGACCGTATCCGTATGCGGGGATTCCATGGTTCTCGACCGCGTTCGGTCGTGACGCAATCATCACGTCGCTGCAGATGTTGTGGCTGGATCCGTCGCTTGCGCGCGGCGTGCTGCGCTTTCTCGCAGCCAACCAGGCGCGTGAGGACTCGGCTTTTCGCGATGCCGAAATCGGCAAGATCATGCACGAGACCCGCAACAGCGAAATGGCTGCGACCGGCGAGGTGCCATTTGCAATGTATTACGGCGGCGTGGACAGCACGCCGCTCTTCGTTGCGTTGGCCGGGGCTTATGCGGAGCGAACGGGCGATACGGCGCTTATCGACGAATTGTGGCCTTCGCTGCAACTGGCGGCAAAGTGGATCGCAGGTCATTGCGACAAGAACGAATACGGCTTGCTGAGCTACCAGCGCGCGACAGAACACGGGCTCGCCAACCAGGGTTGGAAGGACAGTCACGACTCGGTGTTTCACGCAGACGGCAGCTTCCCGATCGGCCCGATTTCGCTCATCGAAGTGCAGGGCTATGCATCGACGGCATTTGCAACCATGGCCCGTTTCGCGCGGCAACGCGGCATGCCGGATGACGCGGCGTCCTTCGACAAACGCGCACAGCACATTCGTGAGCGCGTGGAGACCATGTTCTGGATGCCCGAGTCAGAGTTCTACGGCATTGCGCTCGACGGCAAGGGCGAGCTGTGCAAGGTGCTGTCATCGAACGCCGGGCATTTGCTGGCGTTTGATCTGGTCGAGCGCAGCCGGGGCGAGGCCGTGGCGCGGCAACTGGAATCGACCTTGTTCCACACCGGCTGGGGCGTTCGTACGCTTGCTGCCGGCCAGCCGCGATTCAACCCCATGTCGTATCACAATGGTTCAGTCTGGCCGCACGACACCGCCATGTGCGCTCGCGGACTCGCTCGATACGGCGACCGCGGCGGCGCAGTACGCCTGCTGCAGGCGCTGTTCGAATCCGCCGTCACCTTCGACATGCGCCTGCCCGAGCTGTTCTGCGGTTTCACGCGGCAACGCGGCGAGCGTCCTATCGGCTATCCGGTTGCGTGCCTGCCGCAAGCATGGGCGGCAGGTTCGCCGTTCATGATCCTCGAAGCGTGCCTGGGAATCGCCATCGATGCCGAGCGAGGCGAAGTGCGTATCGACCGGCCGCAACTGCCGGATGGTATCGACTGGCTCGAGATCGGCGAGTTGCGTGTCGGCGAAAAGACCGTATCGATAACCTTCCGGCGTGTGGGCGGGCAGATCGTGCCGTCGGTGGAAGGCGACGTTCGCGTGGTCGCCGTTCTCTAAATCGCCAAAGTACAGCGCTTAAACCGCGACGCTGCCGACGTAGTTTTCGGCCAGCGCCGTGGCGGCGGCGCGCGATGTCGTCACGTGTTCCAGTTCGGCCACTTGCAGGCGCTGCTCGAACGGCGAGGTGTCGTCGAGCTTGTGCAGCATCCGGGTCATCCACCACGAGAAATGCTCCGCGCGCCAGATGCGTTTCAACGCGGTTTCCGTGTAACGATCCAGTTGCTCGCTCGTGCCTTCTTCGTAGAAGGCACGCAACGCGGCGGTCAGCACGCGGACATCGGAAACGGCGAGATTCATGCCTTTTGCGCCCGTCGGCGGGACGATGTGCGCAGCGTCTCCGGCCAGGAAAAGCTTGCCCGATTGCATTGGTGTGGAGACGAAGCTGCGCATGCCGACAATATTCTTCTGGAAGATCCTGCCCTCCGTAATTTGCCAGCCGTCATGCGTATCCACACGGGCGTGAAGTTCTGCCCAGATGCGGTCGTCCGACCAGGCATCGGCTGAATCCTTGGGATCGCACTGGAAATACATGCGCTGCACGCTCGGCGAACGCGTGCTGATCAGCGCAAAGCCACGGTCGTGACGCGCGTAAATCAGTTCGTTCGACGAGGGCGGCGCTTCCACCAGGATTCCGAACCAGCCGAACGGATAGATGCGCTGGTAATCGTGCCGCTGCGCTTGTGGCATCGAGCCACGCGCAACGCCCTGAGACCCGTCGCAACCCACGATGAAGTCACACTCGAGCTCGTGTGCATCGCCTTCGTGTGAGTATTTGATGCGAGGCCGGCTTGTGCCTGCCGCTGATTCAAAATCATGCAACGACACACCCGATACCCCGAATTTCAACGCGCCGTCCGCTGCCACGCGTGCGCCGACCAGGTCCTTGATCACTTCGTGCTGGGCATAGACGGTGATTGAATGCCCGGTGAGTTCGGTCAGCGCAATGCGGCGGCGCTGCCCTTCGAATGCGAGTTCAAAGCCGTGATGCACCGCGCCTTCGGCTCGCATTCGCGCGCCGAGTCCGGCTTCGTTGAGCAGGTCCATCGTGCCTTGTTCGAGTACGCCGGCGCGAATGGTGGATTCAATGTCACTGCGGTTGCGCGCTTCGAGGACGACCGATTCGATACCGCGCAGATGCAGCAGATGAGAAAGCAGCAGGCCGGCAGGACCCGCGCCGACGATTCCGACTTGTGTACGCATGATTGTCTCCGTTATGCGTTGTTTTGATTGTCGAGAGAGTCTGCGGATGTGCACCATATCGCGCAACGCGATAGCGCAGATAGACAATATTCCGATAGTCGATAAAGGGTCATGGGCGTAGCTGGGTCCGGTGCTTGCTGAGATTGAGCATCCTTCAACCCTATCTGGAGCAACGCAAATGGCCCTGATCTCGTACCCGAAACCGCCGTTCCCCGAACAACCGCAAAACCAGCAGCCTGGTCACACACAGCCGATGGACCCGCAGCCCGATCACGGTGAAAAGAGCTACAAGGGCGCGGGCAAACTCGCGGGCAAGATTGCGTTGATTACCGGTGCCGACAGTGGCATTGGCCGGGCGGTGGCGATTGCGTTTGCGCGCGAAGGCGCAGACATTGCAATCTCCTACCTCGACGAAGACGAGGACGCGAAAGAGACCGCGCGATGGGTCGAGGAAGCCGGGCGCAAGTCGCTGCTGCTACCCGGCGACATCACTGATTACGCGCATTGCCGCGCGCTCGTGGCGAAAACGGTCGAGACCTTCGGGCGTGTCGATGTCCTCGTGAACAACGCCGCCTACCAGATGACCTATGACAGCCTGGAGGAGATCAGCGACGAAGAATGGGACAAGACGTTCTCGACGAACATCGGCGCGATGTTCCGGATCACCAAGGCTGCCGTGCCGCATATGCAGCCCGGTAGTTCGATCGTGAACACGACATCGGTGAACGCGGACGCTCCGAATCCCGGCCTGATCGCGTACGCGACGACCAAGGGTGCGATCCAGAACTTCACGGGCGGCCTTGCGCAGTTGCTGGCCGAGAAAGGCATTCGTGCGAACGGCGTGGCGCCAGGGCCGATCTGGACGCCGCTGATTCCATCGACGATGGACCCCGAAAAGGTCAAGAACTTCGGCTCGCAAGTGCCGATGAAGCGCCCTGGCCAACCAGCCGAACTGGCGGCGGCGTATGTGCTGCTGGCATCGGATGAAGGGAGCTATATTTCCGGTGCGACGATCGCCGTGACGGGCGGCAAGCCGATTATTTGAGGTGCGTCTTCAAAGCTCGAGGCGTGCATGCGACACTGCGCGTTCGCACATTCCTCGAGCCGGACGCCCATGTCATTCACGATCCGTCGTCTTACCTCCGCCGATGCCGCCGCGTACCGCGAACTCAGGCTGGAAGGCCTCGAGCAACATCCTGATGGCTTCGGCTCCGCGTACGAAGACGAGAAGGACAAACCGCTTTCGTGGTTCGGGCAACGGCTGACGGATGCAGCCGTGTTCGGCGGGTTTTTACAACGTGACGATGCGAACACGGAGAGTCTGGACGGTACCGCCGGCCTGATCGTGCCGCATGGGGCGAAGGTCAGGCACAAGGGCACGCTCTATGGCATGTACGTGCGCCCGGTGGCGCGCGGAACGGGTCTCGCCGCGGCCGTGGTTCAGGCCGTGCTGGACCATGCTCGCAGCGTGGTCGAGGAGATTCAGTTGACCGTTTCGCCTGACAACGAGGCGGCGTTGCGGCTTTATCGGAAGGCGGGATTCGTGGAATACGCGCGTGAACCGCGCGCATTGAAAGTCGACGGCAAGTATCACGACTCGGTGCTCATGACCTTGCCGTTCGACCCTTCCCGGAAGGATTAACCGTTCGATTCCTTCAACTGGTTCAATCGGTACTCGCCCGTACGTGCCAGCATCCAGCCCGGATATTCGCTTGCGAGTTGGCTGACTTCATCGAGCGCGGCGAGTTCGTCGTCATTCAACTTGACGTTGGTCGCGGCGATGTTGTCATCGAGTTGCTCGATCCGCTTCGCTCCCACGATCACCGTGGTCACCACTTTCTGATGCAGCAGCCACGCGAGCGCAATTTGCGCGATCGTCACGCCCTTGGCTTCGGCCATTTTCGCCATGGCGTCGATGCAATCGTGCGCACGCTCCATGTTCACCGGCGGGAACTGGAAGTTGGTGCGGCGCCCTTGCTCGCTGGAACTGCCGTCGCGCTTGTATTTGCCGCTCAGCAGGCCGCCCGCAAGCGGACTCCAGACCATCAGCCCGACGTTTTCGCTCTTCAGCATAGGCACGATTTCGCGCTCGAGGTCGCGCCCGGCGATCGTGTAATAAGCCTGCAGGGATTCGAAGCGTGCAAGCCCGAGCCGCTCCGAAATCCCCAGCGCCTTCGCAATCTGCCAGGCCGCCCAGTTGGATACGCCTACATACCGCACGTGACCATGCTGCACGAGCGTGTCGAGCGCGCGCAGCGCTTCTTCCATGGGCGTGGCGGGATCGAAACCATGCAACTGGTACAAATCGATATGATCCAGTTGCAGGCGCTTCAGGCTCGCCTTCACGCCATCGATGATATGAAAGCGCGACGCGCCGCGCGAATTGACGCCCTTCGTGCCGGTTTCGCCGTGGATCTTGGTCGCGACCACGACGTTCTCGCGTGGCACTTTCAGATTTTTCAGCGCCTGACCCGTCATGATTTCGGAGGTGCCGTCGGCGTAGACATCGGCGGTATCGAGGAAGTTGATACCCGCGTCCAGCGCCCGGCCGATGAGTTTGTCCGCGTCCGCCTGCTGCAGCCCGCCGATGTTCGTCCAGATGCCGCCTTCGCCGAAGGTCATCGTGCCGAGGCAGAGTTCTGAGACGAACAAGCCGGTATTGCCAAATTTTTTGTTGCGCATGCTGGGTTCCTTAGAATTCGTCCTTGGATCGCGCGGCCGGCGTGCACTGCCACACCGCCGCACTGGGATTACGAATGCGCAATGCGTGGACCGCGTGCGCGGCTTGCGCACCGAACGCCCGTTCGGCGCGGCGATGGCTGGCCGCGACAATCCAGTATCTGCCTGCGATATGCCGAAAGGCTAGCCTGATCCTGTCGGATCATTGCCCGATTCTGCAAACGCCACGTGCGGCGCTGGGCGAAAACGCCCGCGCGCGAGTAAGCTGAGTGCAATTCACCGGCAGCACTTCAAACGCCTCACGTATCCGCAAACAGGCGCATTGCATGCAAACTGCATGCATCATTGAGGTCCGGCTGACGGTTATCCCTCTTCACCCCCGGCGCCGTTGTTGCCCGTTTTGCCGCGCAGACGCCAACTCACTGAATGCGAATCATGGCCCTGAATGAGACGGCGGATTCCGCCATCGATCCAAGACAACATGCCGACCATCCGGATCCGTCGGCACAACGCGAGCCGGTCAACGGTCACGATACCGCGCCGCTCGACCCCGGCCTGGATCACGCGCGCCTTGACCTAGTCGCCTTGCTCGAACGGCTTACCGCCGACCACGAGGGCTCGCACGAGACCGCGGTCAAGGGTTTGCACGTGCATCGGATCGTGCATTGCGGCGGTCCGAGCCACGGCATGCAGACGCCGGCGCTCGGCCTGATCGCGCAGGGGTCCAAGCGGATCATGGTCGGCGACGAACTCTATGTTTATGACCCGATGCATTACCTGGTTTCATCGGTGGATTTGCCGGTGATGGGGCAGGTGACGGGCGCAACCGAAGACAAGCCTTATCTTGGACTTCGGCTGGACATGGACGTGGAAGAAATCACCGCGCTGATACGCGACGAAAGCCTGCCGCCGCCCACTCACGCCGATGCCACCCGCGGCCTTTACGTGAACCGCCTTGGCACGCCCATGCTCGATGCCGTGCTGCGGCTCTTGCGCCTGATGGACACGCCTGAGGACATCCCCATCCTCGCGCCCATGATCAAGCGCGAAATCCTCTACAGGCTCCTGATGAACGGCTCGGGAGCGCGCCTGCGCCAGATTGCGTTGCAGGACAGTCAGACGCAGCGCATCGCGAAGGCCATCATGATGCTGCGCCAGAACTTCGACCAGCCGCTGCGTGTGGAATCGATCGCGCGTGACGTGCACATGAGCGTGTCTTCGCTGCATCATCATTTCAAGGCGGTGACGGCCATGAGCCCGCTGCAATACCAGAAGCAGTTGCGGCTGCAGGAAGCGCGCCGGCTGATGCTGATCGACATGACGGATGCAGCCACGGCGGCGCATCGCGTGGGTTATGAAAGCGCATCGCAATTCAGCCGCGAGTACAGCCGTTTGTTCGGCGCGCCGCCTCTGCGCGATACCCGCAGATGGCGCGATTCGACCGGCGCATGAGCCATACGCGCACCAATAAAAAAGCCAGGGGACTTCCCCTGGCTTTTTTACTCGACCCGCGCAATCAATAGTACCGATGCGGCGGCGCATAGTGATGTGGCGCGTGACGGCGTTCCCATTCACGACGTTCCCAGTACCGGTGGCCATCGTAGTAACGGTCGCCGTGCCAGCCGCGGCTGTCGACATGCACGTAGCCGGGGCGGAAATGCTCATCGGCGGATGCCGCGTTCGATACACCAATACTCGTCACGGCAGCAGCAGCGAGCGATGCAAGCAACAAGCCTTTCTTGAGTTTCAACATGATGGTTTCCTTCGCGTTTTGTCAGTTATGAATGCCGTCGATGCGCGGGTCGTCAGTGCTAGTAGCGGCCGTAGTAGTCGTGATGGTGATATCCACCACCATCCGGAACTACGATGCAACCGCCCAAGGAACTGCCGAGGACCACTGCAAGTGCGACAAGAATCGCTAATCGTTTCATCGGTTTCTCCAAGTGAATCCCGTGAAATCAATTTAGCAATTAGATAAATGACAAGCCGTGTGCCTTTGTAAGGAAACGTATGCTTGGAAATATTCAGGAAAGGACGCAAAAGGGCGCAGGCGCCCGCGCTGTTACCGAACGATCTGCGGCTTTACATTTGGCGTGAGCGAAACACCAACCACGCGGCCGTCTTTCACGCCGCAACGGCTATCGAGCCGAGTCCACTGCGAATGGCCGCGCGTTTTTGCGAAGGCGCGCATGATGATCACTTCATCAACCGGAACAGGATTGCCCGCGCTGAAGACGGTGGTGTCGTCGTCGATCCTTGCGTTCAACACGCGCCGGTCCGGCACTATAAAGGTGTCGTATTTCGGCGTAAGCGCGACCCAGTTGTCGAAAGCGGCGACGCAGCGGATCACGGGCTGGGGAACGTGCATGCGCGTGAGATACGCGTAGTCTTCCTTCGATGGGTCCGGCGCTTCCTGCGCGTGAACAAGAGAGAAAAAGGAGGCGGTAGCTAACAATCCGATTACAGCGGCGGGGGACGAGCGGAGCTTTCTCATGCTGGCGATTCTCAGTATCCTCGATACGCGCATCCATGAAGGACGCGGCCTTGTTGGTCCGATCTTCGCGCCCGTGGCGAACGCGAAGGGCAAAAGACATTTCGCCGAAGTATACGCGCGGCTTCGGCGCGTTACAAAAACGTGACCTATACATTGGTACGTGAAATCGCCGGCTGCATGATGTATTCGTCTGGTTTGAACACGCTCGAAGCCTTCCGGAATTTCCAGCTGAAGCCTGGCCATAAAGCGGTATTCCTGCCTGAAGCCGGATCGATATACCAGCTTTTGCAGCCGCCTTTTGCCCAGATCGCGCGGTTCAAATGCTGCTGAATACGGACGTTGTACTTGGCTTCGACTTCCGGCTTTACATCGATGCTGGCCACGCCGCGATCGCGCATATAGGCGAGCGCTTCCATGACGTAGGTGACTTGCGACTCGATCATGTAGACCATCGAGTTATGCGCGAGGCCTGAGTTTGGACCGACGAGCATGAAAAAGTTCGGATAGTCCGGCAGCGTCGTGCCGAGGTAAGCGTGGGCGCCGTAGCGCCAGGTATCGGTGATTCGAACGCCGCCGCGACCGATTATCACGCCGCGTGTGAAGGGCTTCGAGACCTGGAAGCCGGTGCCGAAGATGATGCAGTCGGCGGGGTGGCGGACGTTATCGGCGGTGACGATTGCGCTGGATTCCACGCGCACGATGGACTGCGTCACCACCGACACATTGCCGCGCGATACCGCCGGGTAATAGTCGTTCGAGATCAGGATCCGCTTGCAGCCGATGGTGTAATCCGGTGTGAGCGCAAGTCTCAGTTCAGGATCGGCGACCTGTTTGTGCAGATGCCTGAGAGCGACCTTCTGGATCACTTTCATGAGGGCCGGATGCACGACGAACCCCAAAACACGCGCTTCGAGCATCCAGTAAAGCGTCGCGCGCAGCAGCCATTGCGCGAGCGGAACGTGCTTCAGGATCCATCGTTCGAGCTTGCCCAGTTTGCGGTCGTTCTTCGGCATGATCCACGGCGGCGTGCGTTGAAACACGTCGAGATGCGCCACGCGCGCCGCGATTTCGGGCACGAACTGGATCGCACTCGCGCCCGTGCCGATCACAGCAACCCGTTTGCCTTCCAGCGGCATCTCGTGATCCCAATGCTGCGAATGGAAACACGGTCCTTCGAATGTATCGATGCCCGGGATTGCCGGAACGGATGCCCGCGACAACCCGCCCATCCCCGCAATCAGCACGCGCGCCGACACTTTCCTGCCCGTTGAAAATCGCAGGATCCAGCGTTGCGTGGGTTCATCGAAGGTGGCGCGTTGCAGCGTTTCGTTGAAACGCAAATGCGCTCCAATACCGAACCGCGCCGCGCAATCCTCAAGGTACGCGCGGATCTCGGCTTGCGGCGCGTATAGCCGCGTCCAGCCCGGATGCGGCGCGAACGAGAACGAATAGACGTGGGCCTGCACGTCGCAGGCGCAGCCAGGGTAATGGTTGTCACGCCATGTGCCGCCAAGCGACGCCGCCTGCTCGGCCACGAAAAAATCGTTCATGCCGGCCTGTTTCAGCCGGATCGCCATGCAAAGACCGGCAAAGCCCGAGCCTATGACCGCTATGTCGATGCGTTCGGGTTCATTCGCGGCGGGCGAGGAGGCGTCTTGATGCACGGTTTCGGCAGTGAGCGTGACGGGCGGGGACAGACTATCTCAAATTTTGGCACCAAACGGGAGGCAGGCCACAGCCCTGGAATCTTCATTATCTGCAACAAACTGGCACGTTGACCGTTAAAATGCGCGCCGGCGCCAAAACAAAGCGGCCACGCCACGGAGACATGATCGATGACCACCCGCCAGGAATATGAAGTCCCTCAGGCCACAGCCGGCTCTTTATCGGCGGGGTCGATTTCTGCGCGGCTCGACCGTTTGCCTGCAACCCGTTCCATGTGGACGCTCGTCGTGTTGCTGAGCCTCGGTTTCTTCTTCGAACTCTACGACCTGCTGTACTCGGGCTACGTCGCACCCGGGCTGGTGAAGAGCGGAATCCTGACATCGACGACAGTCGGGTTGTTTGGCTTCACGGGCGTGGCGAGTTTTATCGCGTCGCTGTTTCTCGGGCTTTTCATTGGCACGATCGCTTGCGGGTTTCTCGCCGATCGCTTCGGGCGGCGCGCGATCTTCACTTACTCCCTGCTCTGGTACACAGCCGCGAACGTGATCATGGCTTTCCAGGACACCGCGGGCGGCCTCAACTTCTGGCGCTTCATGGCGGGCCTGGGGATCGGCGTGGAACTGGTGACCATCGGCACGTACATTTCGGAACTCGTGCCGAAGCACATTCGCGGCCGGGCTTTTGCATGCGAACAGGCAATTGGATTCATGGCCGTGCCGGTGGTCGCGTTCCTGTCCTACGCGCTGGTCCCGAACAAACCCTTCGGCTTCGATGGCTGGCGCTGGGTCGTATTGATCGGCGCACACGGCGCGCTGTTCGTATGGTTCATCCGCCGCGCGTTGCCCGAGAGTCCGCGCTGGCTGGCGCAAAAAGGCCGGCTGACGGAAGCCGACGCCATCATGACCGCCCTGGAAGCCAGGGTCGAAAAGGAATACGGCCGGCCGTTGCCTGTGCCCGCCGCGCCCGAACCCGTCAGCACGCGCGGTGCGTTCAGCGACATGTGGGTCGCGCCCTACGGCAAACGCGCGACCATGATGATCATCTTCAACGTGTTTCAGACGGTCGGTTTCTACGGCTTCGCCAACTGGGTCCCGACGCTTCTGATCCGGCAGGGCATCACCATCACGACCAGCCTCATGTACTCGACGATCATCGCGATCGCCGCGCCGGTCGGGCCAATCATCGGCTTGTTCATCGCCGATAAATTCGAGCGCAAGAGCGTGATCGTTGCGATGGCCGGCATGATCGTGGTGTGCGGACTGGTCTTCAGCCAGGTCTCGGGCGCGGCGCTCCTGGTTGCAATGGGCGTGGGACTCACGCTTGCCAGCAACATCATGTCCTACAGTTTCCATGCGTATCAGAGCGAGCTGTTCCCGACGAGCATCCGGGCGCGCGCCGTTGGATTCGTCTATTCGTGGAGCCGTTTTTCGGCCATTTTCACGTCGTTTTTCATCGCGGGCGTGCTGAAGGCGGCGGGAACGACGGGCGTGTTCGTGTTTATCGCCGGGGCGATGATCGTGGTCATGCTCGCGATCGGCTTCATGGGCCCGAAGACGCGGGATATGGCGCTTGAACAGATCTCGAGATGATGATTTTTAAAGCGATATTGTCGGCATAGGACGCTATACGGTTGGCGTTCAGGCGGCAGACGCCGCCCTGCATGACGGCAGGATGACGCGTGTTATGCCAAAATCTGCATGACGCGATTAACTCTCCGTTATGCCATGTCCGACACGCTCACGCCTGCCGAAGCCGACCACGCAATGCGCCACTGGTCGTATGGTTCCATCGGCAAGATTCAGATTGGTTCCCCGCAGCACAAACGCATGTTCTGCGAAATGCTGCTCACCACGCACAACCCCTACAAGCCTGCAGTGATCGACTGGCCGTTACTCGCGCCGGCCGCGCTCAAGCGCATCACCTCGTTGCCCATCTGGGACATCGCGGTCCAGACGGAAGGGCGCGCGTCGATTCGTGTAGCGACGTTTGCTCACACCATCAAGGACCCGTTGCTGCGCGAAGCCGTCACCATGAATGGCGGCGAGGAAGCGCGCCACAAGATCGTGTTGTCGAGGCTCGTGCAGGCGTACGGCATCGACCTTGCGCCCGAACCGCCGTATCCAGCGCCCGACGATGCACTGCGCGCCTGGATGCTCACGGGGTACAGCGAATGCATCGATAGTTTTTTCGCGTACGGTTTGTTCGAAGCCGCGAAGCAGACGGGCTATTTTCCCGAAGAACTGGTTGAAACGTTCGAGCCGGTGATTCAGGAAGAGGCGCGCCATATCCTGTTTTTCGCGAACTGGGTTGCGTGGTATCGGCGGAATCTGCCCTGGTACAAACGGCCGTGGTTTCTCATGAAGACCGCGAGCGTCTGGGTATCGCTGATTCGAGACCGGATATCGCTGGCCAAAGGGTTCGACACCGGTGGCGCCGCGCAGGACATGAATTTCCCGGCGAACGTCGGGGATTCGGTGGGCGGGGGGATATCGGCGAAGGCGCTGATCGAGTTATGTCTGACCGAGAACGAGCGCCGGATGGGCGGCTACGATACGCGTCTGCTTCGTCCAACGACAGTGCCCTGGTTAGCCGGAATCGCTCGCCGGTTCATAAAGTAGTGAATATAAACGCAACTAACGGTCTGTCCCGCCTGCGCCCATGGACCCGGCCGGTGCCCGCTATTTTGCGAGCCGCGACGCCTCGAACCGGCGCGACGCCTCTTCCACGTCCTGTCTGAACTGCGCAAGCGCAGTCAGGTTTGCAGCAGGTGGCTGCAGCGCGGTCCAGAGCACATCGACGAGTTCGGTTGCCGTCGTGTCGATCTGAGCCTGGCTCAGATGCCGCTTCGCGAGCGTCGCGTCCCACAGGACATGCTCCATCGGCCCGAAAACCAGCGACCGGAGCAAGCGTAGCGGCAGATCCGCGCGCACCTGGCCTATGCTCTGCCCGTGCGACAAAACGTTCATCAGCGGCGCGGTGTATCGGCGTTGCAAGTCCGTGAGCGTGTCGCTCAGGTCGTGATGTTTCGTGCGACCCTCCGATAAAACCAGCGCACACAATCCCGTACCGTTCACCAGCATCAGTCGCAAATGCGTCTTCACGATGAACGCAAACTGCTGCCGCACGCTGCCATCGCGGGGAAGGCCGGATTCGAAGGCATCGATGATCTCGTCGTACCAATCCGCAATCACCCGCGCGCACAATTCCCGCTTGCCGCTGAAATAACTGAACACGGTCGCCTCCGAAATCCCGGCGCGCTGGGCGATTTCGGCGCTGGTGGCCGCGTCGTAGCCTTTTTCGGCGAAGACATCTCGGCCGGCCTGAAGAATGTCCTTCACGCGTTGCTGCGACTTGACGCCTGCAGGCGTGCGGCGATTTCCGGTGACGGACGATGAGGACATGGCTTTGAGGTTGGGTTCGACAAATGTGAGCGTAGCTCAAATCCCTATTGACGGAAAGTGGGGTTCGGCATGAAACTGCCGAATATCAAGCAAATCGGTGTGTGTGAGTATCACTCACTGCTCCGATAGAGCCCCGCCGATACCCCGAAGGAGGAGACCCGCATGAACGACGTACCCGGTCTGAATTTCGCCCTGGGCGAAGACATCGACATGTTGCGCGATTCGCTCGCCAATTTCGCCGCAAAAGAGATTGCGCCGCGCGCCGCTGAAATCGATAAAACCGATCAGTTTCCCATGGACCTCTGGAAGAAATTCGGCGATCTGGGCGTGCTCGGCATGACCGTCTCGGAGGAGTACGGCGGCGCGAACATGGGTTACACCGCGCACATGGTCGCCATGGAGGAGATCTCGCGGGCGTCGGCGTCGGTGGGATTGTCGTATGGCGCGCATTCGAACTTGTGCGTGAACCAGATTCATCGCAACGGCACGGAAGCGCAGAAGCGCAAGTATCTGCCGGGGTTGATATCGGGCGAACACATCGGCGCGTTGGCAATGAGCGAGCCGAACGCCGGATCGGACGTGGTCAGCATGAAACTTCGCGCCGATGAAAAGGGCGATCATTACGTGCTCAACGGCACGAAGATGTGGATTACCAACGGTCCCGATTGCGACACGCTGGTCGTGTACGCGAAGACCGATATCGAGGCGGGTGCGAAGGGGATTACCGCGTTCATCGTCGAGAAGGGTATGAAGGGTTTTTCGGTCGCGCAGAAACTCGACAAGCTCGGCATGCGTGGTTCGCATACCGGCGAACTCGTGTTCGAGAACGTAGAAGTGCCGAAGGAGAATGTGCTCGGCCAGTTGAACGGCGGTGTGAAAGTGCTCATGAGCGGCCTTGATTACGAACGCGCGGTGTTGGCCGGCGGCCCGACGGGCATCATGGTCGCGTGCATGGACGCGGTCGTGCCGTACATCCACGATCGCAAACAGTTTGGCCAGGCGATCGGCGAGTTTCAATTGATTCAAGGCAAGGTCGCTGATCTCTACACGACGCTGCAAGCCTGCCGCGCGTATCTCTATGCAGTGGGCCGTCAGCTCGATACGCTCGGCGCGGGACACGGCCGCCAGGTGCGCAAGGACTGCGCGGGCGTGATCCTCTACACCGCAGAGAAAGCGACGTGGATGGCCGGCGAAGCCATCCAGATTCTCGGCGGCAATGGTTATATCAACGAATACCCGGTTGGCCGTTTGTGGCGCGACGCGAAGCTCTATGAAATCGGCGCGGGCACGAGCGAGATCCGCCGCATGTTGATCGGGCGCGAATTGTTCGCCGAAACGGCTTGAGGGCATAGACACTCATGCCGATCATCGAATCGAAACTGAATCCCCGTAGCGACGAATTTCGCGCGAACACGGCGGCGCTCGAAGCCCTGGTGGCGGATCTGAAAGAGAAGGTCGCGAAGATTGCGTTGGGCGGCGGGCAAGCCGCACGCGACAAACATCTGTCGCGCGGCAAACTCTTGCCGCGGGATCGCATCGGGCAACTGCTCGATCCGGGCACGCCGTTTCTCGAGTTCTCGCAGCTTGCCGCATTCGGCATGTATAACGACGATGCGCCCGGCGCGGGAGTGATCACGGGCATCGGCAGGATTGCAGGGCAGGAATGCGTGATCGTCTGCAACGATGCCACCGTGAAGGGCGGTACTTATTATCCCGTGACGGTCAAGAAGCATCTTCGTGCGCAGGAGATCGCGGAAGAGAACCACTTGCCATGTGTGTATCTCGTGGATTCGGGCGGCGCGAACCTGCCGAACCAGGACGATGTCTTCCCCGATCGCGATCACTTCGGCCGCATCTTCTACAACCAGGCGAACATGTCGGCGAAAGGCATTTCGCAGATCGCCGTGGTGATGGGTTCGTGCACGGCAGGCGGTGCATACGTGCCGGCGATGAGTGACGAATCGATCATCGTGAAGAACCAGGGCACGATTTTCCTGGGCGGTCCGCCGCTCGTGAAAGCCGCGACCGGCGAAGAAGTCAGCGCTGAAGATCTCGGCGGCGGCGACGTGCACACGCGCCTCTCGGGCGTGGTCGATCATCTTGCGCAAAACGATGCGCATGCATTGGGGATAGCGCGCAGCATTGTTGGCAACCTGAATCGTGTGAAGCCAACGCCCTTGGTGCTCAAGGAATCGCTGCCGCCGCGTCATGATCCGCACAGCATCTACGGCGTGATTCCGGCGGATACCCGCAAGCCGTTCGATATCCGCGAAGTGATCGCACGCATTGTCGATGACTCCGCCTTCGACGAATTCAAGGCGCGCTACGGCACAACGCTCGTTTGCGGATTCGCGCATGTCTGGGGACATCCGGTCGGCATCATCGCGAACAACGGCATCCTGTTTTCAGAATCGGCGTTGAAGGGCGCGCATTTTATCGAGCTGTGCTGCCAGCGGAAGATTCCGTTAGTGTTCCTGCAGAACATCACGGGGTTCATGGTCGGGCGCAAGTACGAGAACGAAGGCATCGCGCGTAACGGCGCGAAGATGGTGACCGCTGTTGCGACGGCGAAAGTGCCCAAGTTCACGGTGATCATCGGCGGATCGTTTGGCGCAGGAAACTACGGCATGTGCGGGCGTGCATATTCGCCCCGTTTCCTCTGGATGTGGCCGAACGCGCGCATCTCGGTGATGGGCGGCGAACAGGCGGCTTCAGTGCTGGCAACCGTGCGTCGCGATGGGATCGAAGGGAAAGGTGGTTCGTGGTCGAAGGAAGAAGAGGAAGCGTTCAAGTCGCCTATCCGCGAGCAATACGAGGTGCAGGGGCATCCGTATTACGCGAGCGCGCGGCTGTGGGACGACGGCGTGATCGACCCCGCGCAGACCCGCGACGTGCTTGGGCTGGGACTGGCGGCGTCAATGAATGCGCCTATCGAGGACACGCGTTTTGGCGTGTTCCGGATGTGATCACTTCTTCCCGGGCTTCGTCATGTTCAACAAAATACTGATTGCGAATCGCGGCGAGATTGCGTGCCGCGTGGCCGCGACTTGCAAACGCCTGGGCGTGGGCAGCGTGGCAGTTTATTCCGATGCCGATGCACAATCGAAGCACGTCGCCGTCTGCGATGAAGCGGTGCATGTGGGCGGTGCGGCGGCGTCTGAAAGTTATCTGCGGATCGACAAGATCATCGATGCTGCGCTGAAAACCGGCGCGCAAGCCGTACATCCGGGATATGGTTTTCTATCGGAGAACGAAGAATTCGCGCGGGCTTGCGAGAAGGCGGGACTCGTGTTTATCGGGCCGCCGGTCGAAGCGATTTCCGCGATGGGATCGAAGGCGGCGGCCAAGGCGCTGATGCAATCAGCTTCGGTGCCGCTCGTGCCGGGTTATCACGGCGACAGTCAGGATGCGGCGCTGTTGCAGAAGGAAGCCGATGGCATCGGTTATCCGGTGCTGCTTAAAGCAAGCGCGGGTGGCGGCGGAAAAGGCATGCGCGTCGTCGAGCAGAGCGCGGACTTCGCGTCAGCGCTGTTGTCGTGCAAACGTGAAGCCTCAAGCAGCTTTGGCAATGATCGCGTGCTGATCGAAAAATACCTGCAGCGCCCGCGCCATGTGGAAGTGCAGGTGTTCGCCGACCAGCATGGCAATGCTGTGTATCTCTTCGATCGCGATTGCTCGGTGCAGCGCCGTCATCAGAAGGTGCTCGAAGAGGCGCCGGCTCCGGGCCTTTCAGCCGAAGTACGCAAGGCGATGGGCGAAGCCGCAGTCGCCGCCGCACGTGCCGTGAATTACGTCGGCGCGGGTACGGTCGAATTCATCATGACCGGCGACGGCCAGTTCTACTTCATGGAAATGAACACGCGGCTTCAGGTCGAACATCCCGTGACCGAAATGGTCACCGGTCTCGATCTCGTCGAGTGGCAACTGCGCGTGGCGAGCGGCGAACCGTTGCCGCTGTTGCAGGATCAACTCAAGGTGAGCGGCCACGCGATCGAGGCGCGCATTTATGCCGAAAATCCTTCGCGCGGATTTTTGCCATCGACTGGAACGCTGAAGCATTTACGCTTGCCCGAAGCGGTCGAGTTTCAGTTGAACGGGAACGTGCGCATTGATAGCGGCGTGCGCGAGGGCGATACCATCACGCCGTTCTATGACCCGATGATCGCCAAGCTGATCGTGCACGGTCACGATCGTGACGATGCGTTGCTGCGCATGGCGCTTGCGTTGAAACAATGCGAGGTCGTGGGTCCATCGACGAATATCGAGTTCCTGCATCGGATCGTCGTAAGCGAACCGTTCGCGTCGGGCGACCTGGATACGGGCCTGATCGAGCGTCATCACGACACGTTGTTTGCGCCATCGACCGTATCCAAGACACACACGCTCGCGCTTGCTTGCGCTGCGCTACTTACGCGCGAAGGTGGAGAAGTGCGTGGCGCGTCGCCGTGGGACGCGTTATCGCACTGGCGCATGAGCGGCGGTTACACGCAAGCGCTGAACTGGCGCCTCGCCGATTCCGACGATGAAATCGTGGCCGTCTTCGCGCGCGGTTCAACATCGGGCCGGGCGGACAACAAGCAGCTCGAGCTGCCCGGCGAGACGCTTGCATTCGACTGGTCGCACGGCGATGAGCCGCATTCGTTCGTGGTGCTGATCGGGGACACACGGATCAAGGGGCGCGTCTTCGTAGACGGCGATGTGTTCCATGTGTTCTACGCGGGGGTATCGTTGGCGTTTGAATGGCTGAATCTGCTTGCCCACGCCGCTGATGCCGAACATGGCGAAGGCCGCCTGACCGCGCCGATGCCGGGCAAGGTGATCGCCGTGCTGGTGGAGGCCGGCGCCGTGGTGGAGAAGGGGGCGCCCTTGCTGGTGATGGAAGCCATGAAGATGGAGCACACGATCGTCGCGCCCGCGAGCGGCACCGTTGGCGAGATCCTGTTCGGTGTCGGCGATCAGGTCACCGATGGCGCGCAGCTCCTGATGATGGATGTGCAGGCCGTCAAATAAGCTTCACACAACGGCGCTCGACGGCGCGCGTCATTTCTTTTTGACGCGTCCCAGCAGCGTTTCTTCGGTCTCGGTCCTGACCAGAATCTCAACTCGCCGGTTCAGCGCACGCCCTTCGGGCGTGGCGTTGGACGCGATCGGCTCCGAAAATGCAATGCCGCGGGTCTTGATGCGCGCAGCGGGAACGCCGCGTGCGACAAGCGCATCGGCGACCGCGTTCGCGCGTGCCGTCGACAGGGTCTGGTTGTAGTCGAGCGGCCCCACGTTGTCGGTGTGTCCTTCGACCATGATGGGTCGTGTACTGCGCTTCAGCAGCACCGCTGCGCGGTCGAGTACGACGATGCCTTCGGGGCGCATCGATGCTTCATCGAAGTCGAACAGCGCCGATTCCTGAAGGCGCAGCTCAACGCCGCCGTGTGCGGGATGGACTACGATTCCGACCTTCTGGTTGATCGCTTCTTCCTTCGTCCGGTTCAGGCCCGACGCGCAACCGGCAAGCATTGCTGTTGTTGCACATGCGTTGACAATGGTACGAATAGCTTTCACTGCAAATCTCTTGAACGGATGCCGGGGCGAGGGAACCGATTATAGGGAAACGGAAATTGGTGAGTGTGAAATTAGATCAAAAGATGCGATGGCAGATTGAAGCGCGGTTGCTGGGAAAAAGCCCCTTGATTCTGGCCGCTTCCCGCTCGAATTACAATGCGTGGCTGGCATCACGCTTCATGCGGATTACAAACAGATTTGCGTCGCCGCCACGCGGCATGCGTTTTATAAACATTTTGAGCTTCAACTTTGGAAGCAATTACAAGGACGTTTCATGAATCCACGCGATCAGACTTCTGACGACGAAAAGGATCGCACACGGCGGTTGCAACGTACCGCTTCGGGGTTGCTCTACACGGTCCTCGTGGCAGTCGCCATCTGGATGATCCGCGACTTCATCCCCGCCGTCGTGTGGGCAGCGGTGATTGCCATTGCTTTGTGGCCATTGCTGACATGGCTGGAAAAGCGGCCATTGTTCCGGAACCGAAGCACCTGGCTTGCAATCGGCATGACGGTGGTGCTCGCGCTCGTGTTCGTGGTGCCGTTCATAGTGGTCGCGGCCCAGGCGGGCAGCGAGGCAAACGACCTGATCCGATGGGTTCAGGAATCGTTGCGAAGCGGGATCACCATGCCCGATCTGGTCAATCATCTGCCGATGGGATCGAAGCAGGTCGCCGCGTGGTGGCAGGAGAATCTTGCTACGCCTCTCGGTTCATCGCCGGCGGCCAAGCACTTTCACAGCGCAACCATTGTCGCGATGACGCGGCATTTCGGCGGGCGTGTCGCGCACGGGTTGATCGTGTTCAGCTTCATGCTCGTCACGTTGTTCTTCTTGTTCAAGGCGGGGTCGAAACTGGGTGAGCAACTGCTCGAAGGGTCGAGACGCGCGTTTGGATCGGATGGTGCAGCGCTTGCCCGGCGCATGGCGGATTCGGTTCGCAGCACGGTGACGGGTTTGGTCGTCGTAGGGCTCGGAGAAGGCGCGCTGCTGGGTGTGGCCTATGCCGTCACCGGTGTGCCACATGCGACGCTTCTCGGCATGCTGACCGCCGTTGCAGCCATGTTGCCGTTCTGCGCGCCGATTGTGTTTTTGGGCGCGGCTTTGTGGTTGCTGGCTCAAGGCGCAACGGTGGCTGCGATCTGCGTTGCGGTGTTTGGTTTCGTGGTCGTGTTCGTGGCCGAACATGCGGTGCGGCCGGTGCTGATCGGCGGCGCGGCGAGGTTGCCGTTCTTGCTCGTGCTCTTCGGCATTCTCGGCGGGGCGGAGACGTTTGGTCTGGTGGGATTGTTTATCGGACCGGCGTTGATGACGATTCTGGTCGTGCTTTGGAATGACTGGGTGCATTGAGCCAGTAGCGTCCGAGTCATGAAAAAAGGCGGTACCCACTTTCGTTGGACCGCCTTTTCCTTTGTCTGCGCCAGTATCAGATTACGTACAGATCAACATATTCATTGACCGGCATTGCCTCAAGCGTTGCCTGGTCCAGCGATGCCGCAATGATCGCCTCTTGCTGCTTCGCCGGAAAACGCCGTGCGAGGTTGGTCCTGAACTTCTCGACCAGGAGAGGAATGCCGTCTTCGCGGCGGCGCTTGTGTCCGATCGGGTATTCGACGACCAGCTCGTCGAAGGTGCTGCCGTCATTGAATTCGACGGTCAACGCATTGGCGATCGAACGCTTCTCGGGATCGAAATAATCCTTCGTGAATTGCGGGTCTTCCACGCATTCGATCTTCGCGCGCAAGGTATCGATACGCGGATCCTTTGCAATCGAATCTTCGTAATCCGATGCCGTCAGCCGGCCGTAGATCAGCGGCACGGCCACCATGTACTGGATGCAGTGATCGCGGTCGGCGGGGTTATCGAGCGGACCTTTTTTATCGATGATCCGAATCGCCGCTTCATGCGTGCGGATCGTGATCTTCCTGATGTCTTCAACTTTTTTGCCGGCTTCAGCGAGTTTCGTGTTTAACGTCATTGCCGCTTCCACCGCGGTCTGCGAGTGGAATTCGGCCGGGAACGAGATCTTGAAGAGCACGTTCTCCATCACGTAAGAACCGTATGGACGCTGGAACTTGAATTCGTTGCCCTTGAACAGGACATCGTAAAAGCCCCACGTCTTGGCGGTCAGAACCGACGGATAACCCATCTCGCCCGTCTTCGCGATCAACGCGAGACGCACGGCGCGGGAGGTCGCATCGCCGGCGGCCCATGATTTGCGCGAACCGGTATTCGGCGCGTGACGATAGGTGCGCAGCGAATGGCCATCGACGAAAGCCAATGAGACTGCGTTGATCAGCTCATCGCGCGTCAAGCCGATCAACTGTCCGACCACCGCCGTCGATGCCAGCTTCACCAGCAACACGTGATCGAGCCCGACCTTGTTGAACGAGTTTTCCAGCGCGATACAGCCTTGAATTTCGTGCGCCTTGATCATGCCGATCAGGACGTCTTTCATTGTCAGCGGCTTTTTGCCGGTGGCGACAGCGTTGCGCGAGAGCCAGTCGGCTGTGGCAAGAATGCCGCCGAGGTTATCCGACGGATGACCCCATTCTGCGGCAAGCCATGTGTCGTTGAAGTCGAGCCAGCGGATCATCGCGCCGATATTGAACGCGGCCTGAACCGGGTCGAGCTGGAACGATGTACCCGGCACCTTGGCGCCGTTGGGGACGATCGTGCCAGGCACGATGGGTCCCATCAGCTTGGTGCAAGCGGGATAGGTGAGGGCTTCGAGTCCGCAACCGAGGGTATCGATCAGGCAATTGCGCGCGGTGTCGAGCGCAATTTCGCTGTCGATCTTGTAGTTGAGAACGTAGTCGACTATGTCGACCAGTACGCGATCCGGCTCGGGCCGGACGTTTGAAATGTGGCTCATATGCTCAGGATGTCTCCGTAATTATTTGCGTTTGTTCAAAGGCTCGAACTTGAGATTGTCAGGCCCGGTGTAATTTGCGCTCGGGCGAATGATCTTGTTGTCGATACGTTGTTCGATGATGTGCGCGCTCCAGCCCGACGTGCGCGCGATTACGAACAGCGGCGTGAACATGGCGGTGGGCACGCCCATGGCGTGATACGACACCGCGCTGAACCAGTCCAGGTTCGGGAACATCTTCTTTGCGTCCCACATCGTCGTTTCGAGGCGCTCGGCGATGT
>NZ_JBSIPA010000520.1:0-4407 GCF_053574605.1 Caballeronia sp. M23-90
TGCGACGCGCTGGCGCTGCCCGCCCGACAACTGGCTGATGCCGCGGCTCTCGTATCCGCCGAGTTCCACCATGGCAAGTGCGTCGGACACCTTGCGGGCCCATCCGGCCTTTGGCTGACGTCGTGCGCGCAACGGAAACGCGACGTTCTCGCCGACGCTCATATGCGGAAACAGTGCGTAGTTCTGAAACACGATGCCGATGTCACGCTTATGCGGCGGCGCGAATGTAATGTCGCGATCGCCGACCCAGACCGAGCCGGAACTCGGCTGGACGAAGCCGCCGAGAATGCCGAGCAAGGTGGTCTTGCCGGAACCCGACGGCCCGAGCAACGAGACGAATTCGCCGGGCGCGATATCGAGCGAAACGTCGTCGAGTGCGACAACCGGGCCGTAGCGCTTTGCAGCCGACCGGATCGATACTCCTGCTTTCGCCCTTGCACCATGCTGGTTTCTCTCGTTGGTATTCATGCCGGGACATGGGTTTTCATGCATCGGTGAAATCAAATATACGGCGCGTTTTTATTGGCGGCAATTCCCGAATTGTTGGATCAGGCATAACATGAGGTCATGCCCAATCTACGCAAGAAACTGCCGAGCGCCAATGCGCTGTTTGTTTTCGAGGCCGCGGCGCGCTGCGGAAACTTCACGCGCGCCGCACAGGAACTGTATGTGAGCCAGCCGGCAGTCAGCCGGATGCTGGCGCGCATGGAGGACCATCTCGGCGTGCAGTTGTTCGAGCGCGCACGCGGCGGTATCGAACTGACGGAAAACGGCCGCATTTTGTACGGGAAGATATCGGAGGGGTTCAACGGTATCGAGGGGGCGATTCGCGAGATCGAAGCGCGTTCGACCGGCGTGGAATCCGTGACGCTCTCGGTTTCCACCGCCTTTACCACGCACTGGCTGATGCCGCGAATGAACCGGCTCAACAAGGCGTTTCCGTCGGTGGACCTGCGATTCCAGTTGATTTCGGGGCGTATTGGCGGTCCGCTGATCGACGTGGACCTCGGCATGCGGTTCGTGACTCAGGACGAGATCGATGAAAACAGCGTCCTCGTCATGCCCGAACTCCTGCTGCCGGTGTGCAACCAGCGCTATCACGATCAACGGTTAATTAATTCAGCTGGCGAGCACGAAGACACGGTGATCGTCATGGACGACGAAGAGCGCGGCTGGCACGACCGCTTTGCAGCGTTCGCCGGACATCGGCGGCGCGCAGCGCATATGCTCAGTTTCAACGATTACGCCATCGTGGTTCAAGCCGCGCTGCTTGGTCAGGGCGTGGCGCTCGGCTGGCTGAACGTGGTGTCGCACTGGATTGCGCAAGGCGCGTTGATGCCGGCGGAGCAGGAACTGATTGCAACGCACCGCCGCTGCTGTCTGGTTTCGCCGCCCAACCGGCCACTGCGGCCGATCGTGAAATCGGTGCGCGACTGGATCATCGAAGAGACACGCTCGGACATGCGCACGGTCGAGACCGCGTATCCGGGTCTTGGCGTGCGCAATGCGCTCAAAAGCGCGGGGCTGGTGCTGAATTGACGAGGGCGCTGTGCTCGTGCGTGGTGGCCTTGCCGCGCGCGCGCTTCAGGAACGCGGTCGGCGTCATGCCGCAAAACTGCTTGAAGTGTCGCGCAAGATGGCTTTGGTCGAAGAAGCCGACTTCAGCCGCGACCATGGAGCCGGGCACGCCTGCCAGCAGCAGCATCTGCGCGCGCTCGATTCGCAAGCCGCACAGGTACCGGTAAGGCGACGACCCAAACTGTTGCCGGAATACCGTAACGAATCGCGGCACGCTCAACGCCGACAATTCGGCAAGCTGCGCGAGCGTCACGGGTTCATCGAAATGCGCTTCTATGAAAGCGCGCGCTTCACTGAGCGCTACGGTGGATTTCATGGCGGCGCCACTGCGGGTTGCATGATGGATTCGGCAGCGAACCGCCGCACGGAAAAGGGATCGAGCGCAATGGGTGTACTGCCTGTATCGATGAGTTCAGCCAGCGTCTCGCCGACGCCCGGGCCAATCTGGAAACCTGATCCGCAAAAACCGAACGCGTAGAAAAGACCGTCCACTTTCGAACTCGGACCGATCACCGGTTCGCCGTCGGGCAGATACCCCTCTACGCCGCTCCATACGCGAATCACGTTGAGTGCGCCCAGCGCCGGCACCATGCGGCGAAACTGCTTCATCTGGCGCACGGTGTTTTCGGGCAGCACGCTGGCGCGGCGCGTGGCGGCGTCGGCGGGACCGGGAGGACCGCCGCCCAGGATGATGTTGCCGCGCGGAATCTGCCTGAAATAAACGCTTTCTTCCTTGATCGATGTATAGACGCCCATCGACGCCTTGAAGACGTAAGGCACTGGCTCGGTCACCGCCATCTGCGGGCCGCTCGCCCGAATGGGCACGGGCTCTCCAAACTGCCCGCTGAGCTTGCTCGCCCACGCGCCCGCACAGATCACGACCTGCGCCGCACGGTATACGGTTCCGTTCGCGCTTTCCACGCGGAATGTATCGCCATCCTTATCGACGCGAACGATCTCCGTATTCTCGACAATCAACGCGCCGAGACGCGCCGCCGCACGGCCGAACGTCGGTGCGGCAAGTCGCGGATTGGCATGACCGTCGAGTGGAGAAATGGACGCGGACAGCACCTCGCGGCCGAGAAACGGAAAGCGCCTGAACACGGCTTCGCCGTGCAACACTTCGAGATCGAGCCCGTATTCGCGCGCCTCCTGCGCGTAGCGGTCGAAATACTCGGCATCATGTGCGTGATAGCAGACCCGCGTATGGCTCGACGGCAGGAATTCGACGTCCTCGCCAAGCAGTTCACGCGCGTTCTGCCAAATCCTGAGCGCACGGCTGGCCATGGCGAGTTGTGGCAGCGCGCGGCCTTGCCTTCGAATGCCGCCGAAATTCACGCCGCTCGCCTGCTGTCCCGTAAGACCGCGTTCGAGCAGGATCACCGAACGATTGCGACGCCGCAAGAAGAACGCTGTACTCGTGCCCATGATGCCGCCGCCGATCACGATAACATCGGCGCGGGTGGCAGATTGACTCAACGCGGTCATTCGCCGGGCTCCTCGACGAGCGCCATTGGCAGCGGCTTGACCGGCGCCTGGCCACGCAGCCGTCCGACTGACGACAACGGCACCGAAGCTGCTGCCGCAATCACTTCGGCGCCCGCATGCGCGCAGTATCGTCCCTGGCAACGCCCCATGCCGACACGCGAGAACGCTTTCGCCCTGTTGGCTTCCTTCGCGCCCGTCTCGCGCACCACGCGGCGCAACTCGCCGGCGGTGACCGCTTCGCATCGGCAGACAATGGTTTCGTCGGGCATCGATGCCACGAGACGCGACGGCCATGGAAACGCAATGCGCAGGCCATTGGCAAATCGAGTGAAGCGGGCTAGCTCGGTCTTGTGCTTCGACATCGATTCGGCCATCCCTTCCGCCTGCATGCCGGCGGCTTTCAGCACGGCCAGCGCGGCAATGCGTCCACTGCATTCGGCGGCATTCGCGCCGCGCACGCGGGCGCCGTCGCCTGCAATGTAAATCCCATCGATACTGCTGCGACCTTCGTCATCAGTCGAGACGAGCCATTGCTGCGCGGCTTCATCGAAGCGCATTTCGCAACCGGCGAGATCCGCAAGCTGGGTTTCGGGCCGAAGGTGATAGCCGAGCGCCACGGCGTCGCACTTGATATCGACGGGCACGCCGCTTTGCGATGCAGCGCGCACACCCGAGACGCCGATTTCCGGCGTGCCGGTAATTTCCATCGGCCGCACGCCGCGATAGATCCTGACGCCCGCGCGCCGCAGCACGGAGATCAGCGCTATACCGTTTTTCAGCGCACCAGGAATGGCCAGGAGCTTCGGCAAGGCGCGAAGACGCTGGGCAAACGTGGACGTGTCCAGCACCGCCATGACGCCTGCGCCCGCTTTCACGTATTGCGCCGCGACCAAATACAACAGCGGGCCGGTACCCATGAACACGACACGCGCACCGATTGCGCAGCCTTGCGATTTCAGTGCGACCTGCGCGCCGCCGAGACTGTAGGTGCCTGCGAGCTGCCAGCCTTTTACCGGCAGCAGACGATCCGTCGCGCCGCTGCAGATGATGAGTGCATCGAACTCCATGGTCCGGTATTGCCCGTCATTCACGAGATGCACCGTGCCCGGTGTGATGTTCCAGACGAGCGTGTGGGGCAGATAGTCGATCTTGCCCTTGAGCGCGTCGAAGTCCAGATGCAGCGACTGCGCATGCGCGGCCTCCGTGCCATAGAGCGTTGCATATGAACGGGTGAAGCCGCCGGGCTGCCGCCTGTAGATCTGGCCGCCGTCCTTCGCGCCTTCGTCGATCACGGTGGGGCGAAGCCCGCCCAACACCAGTTCCTGCGCCGCACGCACGCCA